>DASTYH010000153.1:0-4458 GCA_035765075.1 Gemmatimonadales bacterium | reverse complement strand
TCGGCTTTCTCTTCTGGAGCGGGATCGCGTTCCAGACGTCGGGGCTCGTGGAGACGACGCCGAGCCGCTCTGCGTTCATTACGTGCCTGTCGGCGCCGCTCGTGCCGCTCGTGGCCTGGATCGCGCACCGGGCTCCGCCCTCGCGCCGCATCCTCGTGGCGGTCCTGCTCGCCGTGGCGGGACTCTACCTCCTCACCGATCCCGGACGCGGCGGTCCCAACCGGGGTGACCTCCTCACCGCCGTGGGCGCCGTGCTCTTCGCGGGGCATATCGTGGCCGCCGGGGCGGTGACGCGCCGCGGCGCTGCCATACGCCTCCTCACCGTCCAGGTCGCCATCACGGCGATCCTCGCCGCCGTGGCCGCGCCCCTCGTTGGGATCCCGCGGCTCGAGCCCACGGCGGCACTCGGCGCGGCGCTCGCCTTCCTCACCCTCACCGCCATCGGGACCTTCTGGTTCCAGCTCCGCGCCCAGCGGGTGATCTCGGCTGCCCAGACCGGGCTCATCTTCACGCTGGAGCCGGTCTTCGCGTCACTCACGAGCTGGCTCGCCATCGGCGAGCACCTCTCCGCGACGCAGTGGCTGGGAGGGGGACTCGTCGTCGTCGCGATGATCGTCTCGGCACGCGAGCGGTGACCCCCCGCGGCCTCAGCGCGCGAGCTCGCGATCCAGAATCCGCGCCACGGTCTCGTAGGACACTGCGCCTCCCTCGATTTCCACGCCGTTCACGAAGATGGCTGGCGTGCCGCTGATCCCGGCACTCGCCCCCTCGGCGAGGTCCTTCCGGATCTGCGCGGCGTGTCTCCCGGAGTCGAGGCAGGCGTCGAATCGCCCCTGGTCCATTCCAAGCTGCCCGGCAAATACCTTGAGTTCCGGCACCGAGAGGCGGGACTGCTGCTGGAACATCGCGTCGTGCATCTGCCAGAACCTTCCCTGCTCGTGCGCGCACAGCGAGGCTTCCGCCGCCTTGAAGGCGTGGGCGTGGAGACTGCTGATCGGGAACTGGCGGTACACGATGTGGACGCGATCCCCGTAGTTCTTTCTGACAGCCTCCAGCGTCGGCACGAACCGGGCGCAATACGGGCATTGGAAATCCGAGAACTCGACCAGGGTGACCTTCGCCTCGCGGCTCCCCGCCTCGGGTGCGCCGGTATTGTCGAAGGTGAAACGGAGCGGTTCGAGGAAGATCCTGACGTCGCGGGCGTCGCTGATTCCGGCCTCGAGCCGTTCCATGGCCTGCTGGCGCCGTTGCGCCCGCAGGAGATCGGCGATCCGGTTGCGCACCTCTTCCAGGCGCCGATCCTGGATCCGGGATCGGTTCTGCTCATACCAGGCCGCAATCTCCGCGTCGGTCGCCTCAAGCGTTCCGCCCGCTTCGTCGAGGATCATCCGATCCACCGACTTGCCCCGCTTCGTGGCCTCGGCCATCAGCACGCGTTCGCGCACGATACGCCGGAGCGTCCCCTCAACGAGCGTCGCCCGCGCACGCCGGTAGGCTGCCTCCATCCGGTCCAGTTCGGCGCCGGAGTGCGCGCGGATGTCGGCCATCGTGATCGGCTCCCTCCCGATGGTGGCGAGGGTGTCGGGGAATGCATCCCCCGGCAGGGGAGTGCTCCCGGCTTCGGCAGGCGCGGCCGACGGCCGATCGCCGCAGGCGACGAGACCGGCAGACGCCACCGCAAGGGCGACGCGCCGGACGAGCTTCCAGTGAGCCAGTCTCATGGTGCCTCGGCGTGGAGGGATCGTGCTGCAGAGAAGATCAGGCGGAGGGCTCGCTCGACATCGGCTGGTTCCGTGCGCCATTGCCCCACGGCCAGTCGGAGGGCATACGCACCCCCGAGCGAAGTGTGTGTGAGATAGACACTTCCATCGGCGTTCACGCGCTCGAGGAGCGCCCGGTTGTGGCCGTCGAGCGCCTCCCCGGACAGCCCGGCAGGCCGGTGGCGGAAGCAGACCAGGCCGAACGGCGATGGGGCGAGGACCTCGAAGCCGGCACGAGCCTCGAGCGAGGCCCGGAACTCTGCCGCCAGGGCGATGTGGCGACGGAGCATCGCCCGGAGGCCCTCCGCGCCGTAGCTCCGGAGGACGAACCAGAGCTTGAGCGCCCGGAACCGCCGGCCGAGCTGGATCCCCCAATCGCGATAGTTGGCGACCACGGCGTCGTGCGGAGTCCGCAGGTACTCGGGCGCCGCGCTGAAGGTCCGGAGAAGGGTGGGGAGGTCGCGGACGAAGAAGGCGGAGCAGTCGAAGTTGGTCAGCAGCCACTTGTGAGGATTGAAGACCAGCGAGTCGGCGTGCCCGATCCCCTCGAAGATCCAGCGGCGCTCGGGGAGAATCGCCGCCGCGCCCGCGTACGCCGCATCCACATGCAGCCAGATTCCGTGCTCGCGGCAGATCCGGCCGATCGGCTCGAGGGGATCCACCGCCGTCGAGGACGTGGTCCCCACCGTCGCCACCACGCAGGTCGGACGGATTCCCGCGCCGAGGTCCCGCCGGATGCGCTCCTCGAGCGCGGCCGGCCGCAGGGCGAAGTCCCGGTCCACCTCGATGCTCCGGAGCATCTCGAGTCCGAATCCGGCGAGCTTGACGCCCTTCGGCACCGAGGAATGCGCCTCGGCGGAGGCGTACACCGCGAGCGGCGGGCCTCCCGCCGCCTGGAGCCCCACCTCCCCCGCCCGGTGCGACGTGGCGCGCTCGCGCGCGCTCAGGAGCGCAACCAGTGTCGCCGTCGAGGCCGTATCCTGGATGACCCCGGTGAATCCCTCCGGCAGCCCCAGCAGCCCGCCGAGCCAGCGCATGGTGACCTGCTCGAGCTCCGTCGCCGCAGGGGAGGTGAGCCACGACATGCACTGCGCGCCGAGCGTGGCGGTGAGCATCTCGCCGAGTATGCTCGGCGGGCTGTTGTTGGCGGGGAAGTATGCGAACCATCCCGGATGGTTCCACTGGGTCATCCCGGGAACGATGAGGCGCTCGAAGTCCTGAAAGATCGCGTCGAAGTCCTCCCCCCGCTCCGGGGCCTCGGGCGGGAGGTGGCGGGCGATGTCACCCGGGAGGACCGGCGGAACGATCGGACGCTCGCCGGGCGCGGCGAGGTAGTCGGCCATCCAGTCCACCAGCTGGTGTGCGCGGGCGCGGAACTCCTCGGGCGTCATCCGTGGCTAGTCGAGGGCGCGCCACATGTACCAGCTGGCCACCGTGCGGAATGGCCGCCACCGCTCCGCGTGATCCGTGAGCTCCGCCGGACCGGGGAGCTCTTCCAGCCCGTACGTCAGCGCAAACCCCTTCCGGATCCCCAGATCTCCCACCGGCAGCACATCGGGACGCCCGAGCCGGAACATGAGCAGCATCTGCACCGTCCAGATGCCGATACCCCGGACCGTCGTCAGGCGCTCGATGATCTCCTCGTCCTCGAGCCGGCGCACCCGCGCCATCGTCGGCACGGTCCCCTCCAGCGTCTTCGCCGCGAGGTCCTTGAGTGCCGCGGTCTTCGCCGCCGAGAGCCCGGCGCCGCGGAGGGCGGCATCGGGGGTCCCGAGGATGTCGCGCGGCGCCGGGAAGCGCTTCGGTGCGTACAGCGCGATCACGCGCCCGAGGATCGTCGCCGCCGCCTTGCCGGAGAGCTGCTGGTAGACGATCGACTCCGAGAGGGCATGAAAGAGACTCTGGGTTTCCCGGGGCCGGAGCCCGCAGGGACCGGCGCGGCGCATCAGACGGGCAAGCACGGGGTCGGCGCGCCGGAGATGCCGCGAGGCGTGCCGAAGGTCGAAGGGGAGCTCCCCCGCGGCGGGGCGGAGGTGGCGAGGTGCGGGAGTGGTCATGGCGGAAATCTATAACCGACCGTGACCTGGTTCACCGACATCGCCGGGGCTGCAGCCCATGATGCCGTGACGACCCGTGCACCACGGATGCAAGTCACCGCGCATCGGAGGACGCTACCTGACCCCTGGACGGCTCGCACCGGCTCTGGCCGCGCTGGCACTGTCATCGACGGCCACCCCGGTCCTGGCGCAGCTCTCGCCGGGACCGCACACCGTGCGCGTCGAGGTCGAAGGGGTCGAGGGCCCGGTCGCCGCGAATATCCAGACGGTCCTGGCGATCGCGCGTGCGGCGGACACCGGCGCACTCACCCTCGATCGTGCGGTTCGCCTCCACCGGACGGCGGACGTCGATATCGAGACGGCGCTCGAGCCGTTCGGGTACTATCGCCCGCGGATCCGGAAATCGCTGCGCGAGGTCGGCGGCACCCTCGTCGCGCGGTACGCGATCGATCCGGGCCCTGCCGTCATCGTGGCGCGATCGGACGTCCAGGTGACCGGGGATGGCGCGGACGATCCCGCCTTTCGCCGGCTGGTGGACGAGTTCCCGCTGACACGCGGGGACACGCTGCTGCACCTCCCGTACACCCACGCGAAGCTGGCGATGCTCACCGTCGCGGCCGACAGCGGGTATCTCGTCGCCC
>DASTYH010000152.1:0-5732 GCA_035765075.1 Gemmatimonadales bacterium | reverse complement strand
GCGAGCGAGGCGTGCGGCTGGCCGCGCTCCGCCGGGAACGACCGATGCTCGCAGCCGAGCTCGACCGCATGCTCGCGGGCGAGGCCCGGCTTGCGGAGCGGGGCTTTCTCGAGCCCGGTGCCGCGGCTCCCCTGGCCGCCGAGCTGCCGCCCCTCACCGGCACCCGGATCGGCGTCTACCGCCTCCTTCGGCCCCTTGGCCGCGGCGGAATGGGAACGGTCTGGCTCGCGGAGCGGGCCGACGGCCGCTTCGATGCGACGTACGCGGTCAAGCTGCTGAATCTTGCCCTGCTCGACCCGGTGGGCCTCGAGCGTTTCCGCCGGGAGGGCCAGCTCCTCGCCCGTCTCGCCCACCCGAACATCGCCCGCCTCGTCGACGCAGGCGTCACCGACACCGGGGTCCCGTACCTGGTACTCGAGCACGTCGACGGCATTCAGATCGACCGCTATTGCGATGGCGCACGCCTCCCACCCGTCAGGCGCATCCAGCTCTTTCAGCAGGTCCTCGCCGCGGTCGCCCACGCCCACGGCAACCTGATCGTTCACCGCGACCTCAAGCCTTCGAACGTCCTCGTCACCGCGGAGGGGGCGGTGAAGCTGCTCGATTTCGGGATCGCCAGGCTGATCGAGGAAGAGGGGGGTGGGAGCGCGACGACGCTCACCGGGTCCGGTGGCCATGCGCTTACCCCCGAGTTCGCCGCGCCCGAACAGGTGTCCGGGGGGGCAGTGACGACTGCCACCGATGTATACGCGCTGGGGGTGCTGCTGTACGTGCTGCTGTCCGGGCGACATCCGACCGCGGAGCAGGGGCAGTCTGCCGCGGGCCATCTCCGCGATCTCGCCGAGACAGAGCCGGTGCGCCTGAGCGCGGCGATCACGGACGCTGCGGCGCGAGGGGCAACGGCCGAGCGCCTCCGGCGCCACTATGCGGGAGATCTCGACAACATTGTCGCCAGGGCGCTGAAGAAGGCGCCGCAGGAGCGCTATCCGACCGTCACCGCATTTGGCGACGACCTGCGCCGCTTTCTGGCGCACGAGCCCGTTGCCGCCCGCCCGGACTCGCTCGGTTACCGGACCGGCAAGTTCCTGCGGCGGCACCGAGTCGCGGCGGTGGCGGCGGCGCTCGGCGTCCTGGCACTCGCCGGCGTGGCCCTGCGCGAGCGCGAGCTGCGCGCACGTGCCGAGTCGGAGGCGCGCAAGGCACTCGCCGTCGAGGAGTTCCTGATCAGCGTCTTCGACGCCGCCGACCCCTTCGCGCCGCCGACTGCGAATCCGGGCGAGGTCACCGTCCGATCACTCCTCGACCGCGGGATTGAGCGGATCGACACCGCCATGGCGGACCAGCCGGATGTCCGCGCCGACCTCCGGGCCGCGCTCGGGCGGGTCTATTCCGACCTCGGTCTCTTCGCGCAGGCCGAGACGCAGGTGCGCCGCGTGCTGGCGGAGCGCCTCGCGCGCTTCGGTCCGCGCCGTGCGGAAGTGGCGGCGGCGATGGACCAGCTCGGCGGAATCCTCTCCCAGGTCGGCAAGCACGCGGAAGCGGATTCGCTGCTCCGCGCGGCGCTGGCGCTCCGGCGGCAGGGCCTGGGAAACCGGCACGATGCAACGGCGGAGAGCCTCGATCACCTGGCGGAGCTGCGTCGCCAGGAGAATGATTTCGCCGCCGCCGAGCCGTTGCTGCGGGAGGCGCTCGATATCCGGACCGGGCTGCACGGGGCGCGCCACCTCTCGGTGGCGCAAACCAAGAACAACCTGGCGCTGATCCTCTGGTCGAAGGGTGACTACGCGAATGCGGAGGCACTCTATCGCGAGGCGCTGGCGATCCGTGTCGACCGGTTGGGCGAGAACCACCCGCTCACGGCCCAGACGGTCCAGAACCTGGCGCAGGCGCGGCAGCAGCAGGGACACCTGGCGGAGGCGGAGAGCCTGTACCGAAGGTCGCTCGACATCAAGCGGAAGGCCCTCGGGGACGCGCATCCCAGTACGACGATCTCCATGAGCAACCTCGGACAACTCCTCCTGCAGCACACGCCGAAGAAGGCGGAAGCCGAGTCGCTCCTGCGGGGCGCCCTCGCCCTCGATCGCCAGATCTTCGGGGAGCAGCATCCGTTCGTGGCCCAGGACCTGGCGCAGCTTGCCACCGTCGCAATGCGCAAGGGGGATTTCGACGAAGCCGAGCGACTGGGTCGACAGTCGCTCGCCATCAGCCGGGCGCTCCACAGCGGCGAGCACATCAATATCGCGTTCGCGCTCAACAGCCTCGCTTCGGTGCTTCGGCTCAAGGGAGCGTCGGCGCAGGCCGTCCCGCTCCTGCGCGAGGCCGTGGCCCAGTACGACACGCTCGTCGGTGCGGACCACCGGAACACGCTCGTGGTGGCCGGAAACCTCGCGCGCGCGCTGCGTGAGACCGGCGAGACGGCGGAAGCAGAGCGGATCTTCCGGGCGTCGTTCGCCGGTCTCGCGAGGAAGCAGCCGCAGGACACTTCGCTGGTGGATGGCATCCGCGTCGGACTGGGCCGGACGCTCATCGACGTGGGCCGCCCCGGCGAAGCACTTCCGCTGCTCGAGACCGCATTCACCGGGCTCGGCGGGCGCCACGGCCCCGGCGACCTGCGCACGACGGAAGCCGCACTTGCGCTGGGTGAGGCGTTGCTCGCACTCCGACAGCTCGAGCGCGCCGCCCCGCTGGTGCGCGATGCCGCCGGGCGACTGGAGGCCCAGCGGGAAACGCAGCCGGTGCTGGCGGCCCATGCACGGGGTGTGCTGCGGCGGCTCGAGCGCGCAGCCGGAGGCTGACGTCGGTTCCCCGGATTTCGCGCGCTGGTCTCCGACTTGGCGGCCGGGACGTGCCTTCGCATATTCCGGCCTCCACTTTCCAGGAGTCTTTCCGTGCGCCAGTTCCGGTCCGCCATGCTTGCCGTAGTGGGTGCTGCGCTCCTCTCGACCGCTCCGCTCGCCGCCCAGATCACCCTCTCGCCCAACATCGGCGTCTACATCCCGACGTCCGAGCTGGCGAAGGCGGCGGCGGGGGAAGAGTTCAAGCAGGAGGTGAGCCTTCTGGTGGGCGGCCGGCTCGGCATCGGCTTCGGTCCCCGCGTCGGCCTGACCGTCACGGCGGACTACTCGCCGAGCGAACTCCGCTTCAACGCCGGCGGCACCGAGGAGCGGACCCCGGGGAACGTCCTGACCGGCAGCGGACGGCTCACCTTCAACGTCCTCCCCGCGGCAAGTCCGGTGATCCTGATGCTGCACGGCGGCGCCAGCATGATTCGCCGCGGCGGCGAAGCGTTCGAGGACCAGCTCGACCGGACCGATGTAGGCGGCGTGGCCGGCGCGACCCTCGGGATGCGGCTGGGCGGGCTCCTCAGCTTCTACGTGAATGCGGACGATTACTTCTACAACGCAAGTTTCGAGGGCGGTACCGCCACGGAGGAAGTGATGCAGCACGACATTCACCTGAGCATCGGGCTCGGCGTCCCGCTCGGCGCTCGCCGCTGAAGACGCGGCACCGGATTTGCCGTCGGGGACCGGGGATGTCGAGACTACGCAATCATCGGGAGGCGGACGTGCGGTTCAAGGCGATGCTCGTGGGGGTACTGCTGGCGATACCCGCCGCGCTGAATGGACAGCAGTCCTCGATCGAGGGCACCTGGAGGGTGGACGCCAGGCTCGACACCCGGGGCGGACCTCGTGAGGTGATCATCCGGCCCGATTCGAGCGCGAGCTGGGGGAAGGAAACTTCCCGCTGGCGGCTGGTCGGGAAGCAGATCGCCATCGCCATCGGCGGTGAGTGGGAGACCTACGACCTGAAGGTCGGCAGGACGGAGCTCACGCTTTCCGGCGGTGATCTCCAGAAGCCGATCACGCTCCGCCGCGTGGGCCCGGCCACGCCGCTCCCCGCCGGCGCGGCGGTCCCGCCCGATCCCGATTCCGAACAGTAGGATCCGGACATGCAGAGAGCCGGCCTCCCGCGGCCGGCTCTCTCCTTTGTGCGCCCACCGATCCCGTGGATCAGAGCTCCATCGCGAGCTGCCGCCCCTGCGCGCGGATGGGAAACGGTGCGAGGGGTTCGTCCTGCAGGGCCACATGCAGCGCGCCGCTGAACCGGGCCCGATCGAGCGCCGGGCGAACGGTACTGATCGCGTCCTCCGCGGCATTCGACCGTTCGCTCAGATGCGCCAGCACCACGAGCGCGAGCCCCGGATGGCAGATCTCTCCCAGGAGCTCCGCCGCCGCGCGGTTCGAGAGGTGCCCGCCGGAGCCGGCGATCCGTGCCTGGACCGAGGGCGGGTAGCCGCAGGTCCGGAGCCGCACCTCGTCATGGTTGGCCTCCAGGACCACGGCGGTGAGGTCCCGCAGGAGGTAGCGCACGGCGGTCGTCGGGCGCCCGAGATCATAGGCGACGCCGATCCGCACGCCCGCCGGTGCCTCCACCACCACCGCGAGCGGCTCCGCCGCATCGTGGCTCGTCGGGCAGGCGTGCACCGAGAAGGGGCCGGCCTCCGCGCTCGCGCAGAGCCCGAGGCGGCGGTGCTCGATCCGCGCGCCCCGCCTGCCGAGGGCCCGCCAGGTCCCCTCCGCGGTGAGCACCGGGACGCCGAACCGGCGCGCCAGGCTCGCTCCGCCCGTTGCATGGTCGCCATGCTCGTGGGTGAGCACGATTCCCACCAGCGTATCGAGGGCGAGCCCGGCGGATTCCGCCCGTCGCTCGACTTCGCGCGCGCTGAACCCCGCATCCACGAGCAGCGTCGCGCCGCCGGCACTCACCGCCAGGCAGTTCCCGCGCGATCCGGAGCCGAGGACGTGAAGCACGGTCATGCGAGTCGCCGGTAGGTCGCCGCGAGCGAGGCCGCCCGCTCCGCGGTGAAGTCCACCTCGCGTCGCGGCAGGACGCGCGAGGCGATCCGCAGGAACCCCTCCTCGGTCAGCCGCTCGCCCGCGAGGCCCCAGGAGAAGGGCGGCACGTGCTTCGGAACGCCGCTCGCGCCGAAGACGTTGGCGCCCGCCCCGACGATCGTGCCGGTCGGGAGCATGGTGCCGATGGCGGTCTTGGCGTGATCGCCGATGAGGCTGCCGAGAAAGGTGCGGCCGGTCTCCAGCCGGGTGCCGTGCGGCTCGAGGCGGACCGGGCCGTAGGTGTTCTTGAGATTGGAGGTCGTCGTCCCGGCGCCAAGGTTGGCCCAGTGCCCGATGACGCTGTGGCCGACAAAACCGTCGTGCGCCTTGTTCGCGTAACCCACGAAGACCGACGCGGCCACTTCGCCCCGGACGACGGAGCGCGGACCGATGACCGATGTCCGGATGAACCCGCCCACGACGCGCGCTCCCATCCCCACCCAGCAGGGGCCCTCCAGGCGGGAGCCGCTCCGGACTTCGGATCCCGCCTCAAGCACGACTGCGCCGTGGCGCACGTCGAACACGACGCCCGGCTCGATCACGGCGCCTTCCGACACCACATTCGCGGGATCGCCGAGGACGATCGTGCCGGGAGGGAGCGGCTCCCCGGAGGCGGCCGTTCGCTCCGCGCAGTCGGCCGCAAGCAGCAGCTCCAGCGCGCGCAGGAGGTCGTAGGCACCGTCGAGCCGGACGCCGGCCACATCGACGGCGCCCCCCGCGTCGGAAAGCGTCAGCGCCTCTCCGGCAGGGATCAGCGCGGCGACGGTGATCCCCTCGTGGACGAACCGGCGCGCGCCGGGGGCCAGCTGCAGCCGGCCCGCCGCGGGCGCGAACCAC
>DASTYH010000151.1:0-2700 GCA_035765075.1 Gemmatimonadales bacterium | reverse complement strand
TGCGTCCCGCGCATGGTTGCGCGGCTGTCCTCAATGTGGCCCCATGGCGGGAGCGAAACCGTGAGGTCGGTCACGGCACGGCGGGTCGGGTGTCGGGTGGGGTGGCGGGCGTTTCCGCGTAGTGGCACGCGGCAAGCGATCCGTGCACCGGGCGGAGGAGAGGCAACTCGCTCCGGCACCGCTCGCTCCGGAGCGGGTGGAAGCAGCGGGTGTGGAAGCGGCAGCCGGGCGGCGGATTCGACGGGCTGGGAAGATCGCCCTCGAGCACGATCCGGCGTCGCTGCGCGAGGGGATCGGGCTCGGGGACGGCGGAGAGCAACGCCTGCGTGTACGGGTGACGCGGATCGCCGAGCAGCGCCTCGGTCGGGCCGGTCTCCACGATGTGGCCGAGGTACATCACGGCCACGCGGTGCGCGATCTGCCGGACCACCGCGAGGTCGTGCGCGATGAAGAGATAGGAGAGCCCGCGCCGCTCCTGCAGGTCGCGGAGGAGATTGAGCACCTGGGCCTGGACCGATACGTCGAGCGCCGACACCGGCTCGTCGCAGACGATGAACGAGGGCTCGACCGCCAGCGCGCGGGCGATGCCGATGCGCTGCCGCTGGCCGCCGGAGAACTCGTGCGGATAGCGCCGCGCGTAGCCGGGATCGAGTCCCACCTCCTCGAGCAGCGCGGCGACCCGCGCGTCCCGGTCGGCGCGGGTCCGGGCCAGACGGTGGATCTCGATCCCCTCGGCGACGGCCGCGCCCACGGTCATCCGCGGATTGAGGGAGCTGTACGGATCCTGGAAGATGATCTGCATGCGCCGCCGGAGCGCACGGAGCGGTTCGCGCCCCAGGCGGAAGACGGGCTCCCCGTCGAAGACCGCCTCGCCGGCGGTGGGCTCCTGCAGGCGGATGATCGTGCGCCCCACGGAGCTCTTCCCGCACCCCGATTCCCCGACGAGGGCGAGCGTCTCGCCGCGGCCGACGTCGAACGACACGCCGTCCACCGCGCGCACCGGGCGGGCCTTCGCGGCAAAGAGGCCCTCGGCGCGGTAGTGCTTCACGAGGTCGCGCACCATGAGAAGAGGGCCGCTCATCGCGCCTGGTCCTCCGCGAGCCAGCAGCGGATCACGTGATCGGGGCCGACCGGAAGGAGTGGGGGCGGCTCTTCACTCCGCGGGTGGACGATGGGGCAACGTGTCCGGAACCGGCACCCGCTCGGCCACGCACTCGGCGGCGGCACATACCCGGGAATCGGGGTGAGCCGGCCGACCGGGCCGGTGAGGCGGGGAACCGAGCCGAAGAGTCCCTGCGTGTAGGGATGAGACGGGTTGGCGAAGAGCGCGTCGGTGGGGGCGGCCTCGACGATCTGGCCGGCGTACATCACCGCCACCCGATCGGCGCGCCCCGCCACGACGCCGAGGTCGTGCGTGATGAGGAGGACTGCCATGCCGTGCGTCTCGCGGAGGCCGTCGAGCACCTCGAGGATCTGGGCCTGCACGGTCACGTCGAGCGCGGTGGTCGGCTCGTCCGCGATCAGCACCTCCGGCCGGCCCGCGAGCGCGATGGCGATCATCACCCGCTGCCGCATGCCGCCGCTCAACTGGTGCGGGTACGCCTTGAGGCGCGCCACCGGGTCGGGGATGCCGACTTCCTGCAGGAGCGCCGCGGCGCGGTCGCGCGCTTCGCGTTTCGGGACGTCGAAGTGGGCGTGCACCACCTCGGTGATCTGGCTCTCGACCGTGAAGACGGGATTGAGGCTCGTCATCGGGTCCTGGAAGATCATCGCGATCCGCCGGCCGCGGATCCGCCGGAGCGCCTCTCCCTCCAGCGAGAGGAGGTCGGTGCCGGCGAGCCGCACGACGCTCCCCGGCTCGATCCGGCCGGGGTGCGGGACGAGCCGCAGGATGCCGAGCGCGGTGAGGCTCTTTCCCGATCCCGACTCTCCCACCAGTGCGAGGGTCCGGCCCGCCTCGAGCTCGAACGACACGCCGTCCACCGGGAAGACGCGACCGCCGTCGGCCCCGGGGAAGGAGATGCTGAGATTGGCGACCTCGAGGAGCGCGCTCATGCCTCTCGCGGATTGAGGGCGGCCTTGAGGCCGCCGGCCAGAAGATTCACCGAGAGCACCGTCGCGATGATGGCGAGTCCCGGAAAGATGCTGATCCAGGGCGCCACGGTGAGGACCGCGCGCCCGTCGTAGATCATGCCGCCCCACGACGGCGTCGGCGGGCGCACGCCGAGCCCGAGGAACGAGAGCCCCGCCTCGAGGAGGATCACGTCGCCCACGGCGAGCGTGGCGGCAACGAGGAGGGGCCCGGCGGTGTTCGGCAGCAGGTGGCGAAACATAACGCGTCCGGCGCCGGCGCCGAGCGCTTCCGCGGCGCGGACGAAGTCCTCCTCGCGAAGCCGGAGCACCTCGGCCCGGACGAGGCGGCTGGTGCCGAACCATCCGGTGGCGCCGATGATGAGGACGAGCGCGGCGAGGGGCATCCGCTCCCACGCGGCGAGGAGGAGGAGAAGCACGAAGAGGCGGGGCACGGCCAGCGCTCCATCCACGAGCCGCATGAGGACGGCGTCCACCGCGCCTCCGGCATATCCGGCCACGAGCCCGATCAGCGCACCGAGCGTCATGGAAAGCGCCACCGCGACCGCCGCGACCGCGAGGGACACGCGCGCCCCGGCCGCCACGCGCGCGAGCACGTCGCGGCTCAGC
>DASTYH010000150.1:0-4047 GCA_035765075.1 Gemmatimonadales bacterium | reverse complement strand
GAAGTTGTCGAGCAGCGACCAGGCGAAGTAGCCGCGCAGGCGGACGCCCCGCGCGAGCGCCTCCCGTGCGGCGCGAAGGTGCCAGCGGTAGTACGCCACCCGCAGGGGGTCTTCGACCGCGCCGTCGATCGCATGCGGCGGGTCGTAGAAGGCGGCCCCGTTCTCGGTGATGTAGAGCGGGACCTCACCGTATTCGGAGCGCACCCATTCGAGCACCCGGGTGAGCGCGTCGGGGTAGACCTCCCACCCGGTCTCGGTGACGATGCGCGCCGGCTGCGGCACCCGTTCCGCGCGGAGGGGAAGGCTCGCCGGCGCATGGCGCATGACGCCGCGCGTGTAGTAGTTGATTCCCAGGAAATCGATCGGGGCGCGGATGGCGTCGAAGTCGGCGGCGGGAAAGCGGGGCCACGCGTCTCCGAAGATCTCCGCCATCTCCGCCGGATACCGGCCGCGGAAGACGGGATCGAGGAACTGGCGGTTCATGTAGGCGTCGGCGCGGCGGGTGGCCTCGAGATCGGCCGGATCCTCCGAGGCCGGATACTTCGGCTCGAGATTCACCACGAGCCCGACCTCCCGGGCGCCCGCCGCACGGGCGGCCGCCATTCCCGCGGCATGGGCGCACAGGAGGTTGTGCGCCGCCAGCGGCGGCTCGAAGAGACTGCGATGGCCGGGGGCGAGGGGGCCGAGGAGATAGCCGCCGTCGGTCACCACCCAGGGCTCGTTCAGGGTGGTCCAGAGGCCCACCCGGTCGCCGAGCGCCCGGACCATGACATCGGCGTACTCGGCAAACCACTGGGCGATGTCCCGGTTGAGCCAGCCACCGCGGTCGTCGAGCGCCGCCGGGAGATCCCAGTGGTAGAGCGTGATGCAGGGACGGATCCCGGCGGCGAGGAGCGCGTCCACCAGCCGGTCGTAGAAACCGATGCCTGCCGGATTGGGCCTGCCGGTGCCCGCGGGAAGAACGCGGCTCCAGCTGATGCTGAAGCGGTAGGCATTGAGCCCGAGGTCGCGCATCAGGCCCACATCCTCCGCGTAGCGCGTGTAGTGGTCGCACGCCACGTCGCCCGTGTCGCCGTTCGCGGTGAGCCCCGGCGTGTGCGCAAAGCGGTGCCAGATGCTCGGACCGGCGCCGTCGGCGAGCGGCGAGCCCTCGATCTGGTACGCCGACGTCGCTGCGCCCCAGAGAAAGTCGTGCGGAAACTCGGTCACGTCCCTCACTCCGATCGCGGCGGGCAATGAATGGCTAGCGTCTCACTCGCGGGAATCCGAAAGATATATCCCTCCCGGGCCGGGGATCACACGGCGGTGCACGAGGTGACGCTCGACATCGCCGACGGCGAGTTCATGGTGCTCGTCGGTCCCTCCGGCTGCGGCAAGAGCACGACGCTCCGGATGATCGCGGGTCTCGAGACGCCGACCGCCGGGACGATCCGGATCGGCGAGCGCGAGGTGACCACCGTGCCGCCGCGGGACCGGGACATCGCCATGGTCTTCCAGAACTACGCGCTGTATCCCCACATGACGGCGCGGGAGAACATGGCCTTTGCGCTCAGACTCCGGAAGCGCCCCGCGGCGGAGATCGAAACGCGGGTGCGCGAGGCGGCGCAGGTGCTCGACATCGAGCGGCTGCTCGGCCGGAAGCCGCGCGAGATGTCCGGCGGGGAGCGCCAGCGGGTCGCGCTCGGCCGCGCCCTCGTGCGCCAGCCCGCGGTCTTCCTGTTCGACGAGCCGCTCTCGAACCTCGACGCCCGCCTCCGGGTGCAGATGCGCCGGGAGCTCGCGCGCCTCCATCGCCACCTCGGCGCCACCATGATCTACGTGACGCACGACCAGGTCGAGGCGATGACCCTGGGCGACCGGATCGCCGTGATGCACGCGGGTCGGGTCATGCAGGTGGCGGCGCCGGGGGTCCTGTATGACGCCCCCGCCAACGTCTTCACCGCCGGGTTCATCGGCTCGCCGCCGATGAACCTGATCCGGGGCCGGGTCGAGGGAGGCCGGTTCGCCGCCGGAACCGCCGCGGCGATTCCGCTGCCGGCGTCCGTGCCGGTCACGGGAGGGCGGGAAGTCGTGCTCGGCGTCCGGCCGGAGCACCTGGGGGTGCGCCGGGCCCTCCCGGGCGCCTCCCCGGGCCGCCTCGCGGCCACGGTCGAGATCGCCGAGCCGCTCGGCCACGAGGTCCTCCTGGGCCTCCGGGCGGATGAGGCCGATCTCGTGGCCCGGATCCCCCCCGGTGATGTCCCCGCCCCCGGCGACCAGGTCCTGCTGGAGCCGGACGCCGCCCACCTGCACTTCTTCGACCCCGGGTCGGGGGATCGCCTCGGCTGAGCCCGGGACAGTTGTCGCCGGCGGGACGGGCGTGTAATTTGAGCGGTTCCCCCCGGTATTCCGCCGGCGGGACGGCCCGATCCCGGGCGCACCTCTTCCCGCGGCCCACCCGGCGCGGCTCTGGACAAAGGATTACGGCTCAATGCTCGATCAGTTCGATCCCGCCACCGACAAGTACACCTCCCCCACCGGCCTCAAGGTCCGCGCCGACCTCTACGACGAGGACTACTCCGACGAAGACTACGATTCGATGCTCTCGATGTACGAGGGCACGATGTCGCAGATCGTCGAGGGAGAGATCGTCAAGTCGAAGGTCCTGCGCGTCACCGACAACGCGGTCATCCTCGACGTCGGCTTCAAGTCCGAGGGCTCGGTCCCGCTCGACGAGTTCAAGGACCCGCAGTCGCTCAAGGAAGGCGATGAGGTCGAGGTCTTCCTCGAGCACCTCGAGGACCAGGAGGGGGCGGTCGTCCTCTCCAAGAAGAAGGCCGACTTCATGCGGGTCTGGGAGAAGATCCGCGTGGCGCACGAGAGCGACGAGCCGGTGGAAGGCACGCTCACCAAGAAGATCAAGGGCGGCGTGGTGGTGAACCTGATGGGCGTGGACGCCTTCCTCCCCGGCAGCCAGATCGCGCTCCGGCGGGTGCCGAACATCGACGAGCTGCTCGGCCAGACGTACGAGTTCAAGATCATCAAGCTCAACAAGCGGCGCCGCAACATCGTGGTGAGCCGCCGCGTGATCCTCGAGAACGAGCGGGCGCACAAGCGCGAGCACCTGATGAAGGAGCTCGCCGTGGGCCAGGTGCGGAAGGGTGTCGTCAAGAACATCACCGACTTCGGCGCCTTCATCGACCTCGGCGGCGTGGACGGCCTCCTCCACATCACCGACATGTCGTACGGCCGGGTCTCGCACCCGACCGAGATGGTCTCGATCGGCCAGGAAGTCGAGGTCAAGATCCTCGACATCGACTGGCAGCGCGAGCGCATCTCCCTCGGCATGAAGCAGCTCCAGAGCTACCCGTGGCAGAACGTGGCCGCCAAGTACCCGGTCGGCACCCGCGTCCAGGGGAAGGTGGTCTCGATCACCAACTACGGCGCGTTCGTCGAGCTGGAACCGGGGATCGAGGGCCTGGTGCACATCTCCGAGATGAGCTGGACGCGGAACGTCCGGCACCCGTCGAAGATCGTGAGCATCGGCGAGACGATCGAGGCGGTCGTGCTCAAGGTGGACGAGAGCGAAGAGAAGATCTCGCTCGGCATGAAGCAGACCGAGCAGGATCCGTGGATGGTCCTGCCGCTCAAGTACCCGGTCGGCACGCGCATCACCGGCAAGGTCCGGAACCTCACGAGCTTCGGCGCCTTCGTGGAGATCGAGCCGGGCATCGACGGCCTGATCCACATCTCGGACATGAGCTGGACCAAGCGGGTGCAGCACCCGTCCGAGGTCGTGAAGAAGGGCGACACGGTGGACGTGATCATCCTCAACATCGACGCCGACAACAAGCGGATCAGCCTCGGCCTCAAGCAGGCGGAGGAAGACCCGTGGCTCCGGATCGGGGAGACCTATCCCATCGGGATGGACCTCCGCGGCCGCGCCGTCCGCCTGATGGACAAGGGCGTCGTGGTCGATATCGGCAACGACATCGAGGGCTTCGTCCCGATCTCGCACCTCACGATGGACGGGAAGAACGTCGACAGCCCCGCTGATGTCGCGTGGGA
>DASTYH010000149.1:0-24875 GCA_035765075.1 Gemmatimonadales bacterium | reverse complement strand
TATCGACGTCGCCGCCGCATTCAACGAGCGGCTCATTCGCCGCATGAAGGAGCAGCGGGGCCTGCGGGAGTACCTGCAGAACGACTATGAGTGAGGCGCTCCGGGGTGTCGTGGTGGGGCACGGCGCCATGGCCGCCGCGCTGATCGACGCTGCGGAAGAGATCAGCGGCGTCGACGGCGCGCTCACGGCGGTTTCGAATGCGGGGTGCGACCGCGGCACGCTGGAGGAGCGGATCGACGCGGCGGTCGGCCCGGGGCCCGCGGTGGTGTTCGTCGACCTCGCCGCGGGCTCCTGCCTTCTCGCCGCCCTCCACCGGCTGCGGGACCGCGATGGCGTCGAGGTCGTGACGGGTGTCAATCTCGCCATGCTGCTGGATTTCCTCTTTCATCGGTCGCTCACCGTGACCGAGGCCGCGGCGCACGCGGCCGCGAGCGGCACCAAAGCCATCCGGGTTCCCTGATGCCGCTCCTCCTCTCCCGCGTGGACGACCGGCTCATTCACGGCCAGGTCGTCATCGGCTGGGGGCGGCCGCTCCGGCTGCAGCGGATCATTCTCGTCGACGATGAGGTCGCGGCCAGCGACTGGGAGCAGGAGCTCTACCGGATGGCGGTACCGCCCGGCATCGAGGTGGACTTCGCCTCGGTGGAAGCGGCGGGCCGCGCGCTTCCCGACTGGGATCGCGACCCGCGCCGGACGGCGCTGCTCACGGGCGGCATCGAGACGATGGCGGCCCTCCATGCCGCGGCCCCGGCGACGCTGCGACGCATCAATCTCGGCGGCGTGCACCATCGACCCGGCCGGACCGAGCGACTCCCCTACCTCTATCTGAGCGATGCCGAACTGGACGCGCTCCACCGGCTCGCGGCGGAGGGCGCCGAGGTTACGGCGCAGGACGTGCCCACGGCGGCGCCGGTGCGGATCGCGGGGCTCACGTGAGCATCGAGCCGGGCACGCTCGTCCTGCTCGTCCTCTGGGGCACCCTGGTGGGCCTCGATCTCGTGAGCGTCCCGCAGGCGATGATCGCCCGGCCCGTGGTGGCCGGGACCATCGCCGGCTGGGCGCTGGGCGATCTCGAGGCCGGCGTCCGCGTCGGCATGCTGCTCGAGCTCTTCGCCCTCGACGTCCTGCCGGTCGGCGCGTCGCGATACCCCGACTACGGCCCGGGAACCGTCGGCGCCGTCGCGTATGCCGCGCTCGTGCCCGGGTGGATCAATGCGCTGGGCGTGTCCACGGCGATCGGCCTCGCCTT
Organism: Gemmatimonadales bacterium; assembly: GCA_035765075.1. GTDB lineage: Bacteria > Gemmatimonadota > Gemmatimonadetes > Gemmatimonadales > GWC2-71-9 > CAMLLJ01. Next base: position 23,625 of record DASTYH010000149.1, on the reverse strand, counting down.
CGGGCTCGTCGGAGGGCGCAGCATGCAGTGGCAGCGCCATCGCGTGGCGGACGACGTCCACCGGCAGGCGGATCGCATCGCCGCGGGGGACAGGGTCGCCATCCGGCGCGTCATGTTCCGCTCGATCGCCCGGGATGCCTTCCGGAGCGCCGCATTGACCGCCGGTGCGGTCGGGCTCGCAGTGGGGCTCGCCCGCTGGCTCGTGCTCGCGCCACGGTCCGCGCAGACGCTCACCCTCGTCGCGGTGGGGTGCGGGCTCGCCGCGGTGATCGGCGGCGCCCTCCGGAGCGCGGGGCGCGGCGCACGGATGCGCTGGCTGGTGGCGGGCGCCGCCGGAACCATTCTGCTGGCCGCGCTCCGATGAGGGGGCGACTCGCCGCGCTCCGCCGTCTCTACGCCGTGCAGGGGGCGTGGAACTTCGAGCACATGCTCGGCATCGGCATGGGGCACGCGGCCGCGCCGCTCCTCGCCGAGCTCGAGCGGGAATCGCCGGAGCGATATCGTGAGGCGGCGGCGCGCTCGGCGGCGTTCTTCAACTCGCACCCTTACCTCGCCGGTCTCGCCCTCGGCTCGTCGGTGCGTGCCGAGTACGACGCCGTCCCCGGGGCCCAGATCGAGCGACTCCGCCAGGCGCTCTGCAGCCCCCTCGGCGCGCTGGGCGACCAGCTCTTCTGGGCCGGGATCGTGCCGGCCCTCGTGGCGGCCACGCTGGCGGCGATCACCGGCGGCGCGCGACTCGGTGCCGTCGTCGCCTTTCTCGTGGCGTTCAATCTGATCCGCGGCTGGGTCGGATGGTGGGCACTTCGGACCGGTCTCGCGTCGGGCACCGGCGTGGGTGCCGCAATCCGGCAATCATGGCTGCCGCGGGCGGCGGCGATGGCGGGGATCTTCGCCGGCCTCGGGATCGGGATCGCGGCCCCGCTCGTCGCGATCTGGTATCTCGAGCCGTTCGGGCGCGCCGGGGCCGGCGCGGCGCTCGTGCTCGCCGCCGCGGGTGTCATCGGCAGCCGCCTCGCCGGGCCGCGCTACGCCGCGCCGCGCTTTGCGCTCGCCGCGCTCGTCGCGGCCCTCATCCTCACCGCGGTGATCCCGTGAGCGAGCGCGACGTGGTGATCGTGAACCCGCTCGGGCTCCATGCGAGGCCCGCCGCGCAGATGGTGCGGCTCGCGAACGACTTCGCCTCCGAGATCCGGCTGGAGAAGGATGGCCTGGAGGTCAACGCCAAGAGCATCATGGGCGTCATGATGCTCGCCGCCGAGTGCGGCAGCACGATCCGCGTCCGCGCGGACGGCGCCGATGAGGCGGCCGCCGTGGATGCGATCTGCGGACTCATTGCCCAGGGGTTTGGCGAATCATGACCGAATCGCGCCTGCTCCGCGGCATTGGCGTCTCGCCCGGAATGGCGTGGGCCCCCGCGCTCGTGATCCGCCTCGATTTCCCCGACGTCCCCGACCGGACCGTTGACGAGGGGGAGGTCGAGGCGGAGGTGAGCCGCCTCTACGAGGCGGTGCGGGTGGTCGTCGGACACCTCGATCGGCTCCGCGAGCGGGTGCTGCAGCGCGCCGGCCCGGAGGAGGCGCGGATCTTCGACGCCCAGATGATGATGGCGCAGGATCCGGAATTCCTCGCGTCGGTCGAGCTCCTCATCCGGAAGAACCGCTTCGCGGCGGAGACGGCGTACGAGTTCAAGGCGCTCGAGCTGCGGCAGATCTTCTCGAGCTCGGCAAGCGCGCAGCTGCGCGACCGCCTGGCCGACCTCAATGCCATCCAGATGCGGATGGTCTACCGGCTGATGGGCCTCAAGGACGAGGATCCCTGGTCCATCGCGCCGGACGAGCATGCCATCGTCGTCGCTCACGAGCTCTCGCCGGGCCTCACGGTACAGCTCGACCGGGAGCACGTCGTCGGCCTCGTGAGCGAGGAGGGAACCCGGACCGCACACGCGGCCATCCTGGCGCACTCGCTCGGGATCCCCGCGGTGATGGGCGTGACCGGCGCGCTCGACCGGGTGCGGAACGGGACGATGCTGCTCCTCGACGGCCAGACCGGCAACATCCTCCTCGAGCCGACGCCGGAGGAGCTGGACGCCGCGCGGACGCGGGTGAGCCGCCGGCAGCGGCTCGAGATGCAGCTCGAGGCGCTGATCGACAAGCCGGCGGTCACACCCGACGGGACGACGATCTCGCTGATGGGCAATGTCGACCTGCCGGACGAGATCGATGCGGCGGTGCGCCACGGCGCGGAAGGGGTGGGCCTCCTCCGGACCGAGTTCCTCCTCAATGGCCGGACCTCGATGCCCACCGAGGACGAGCAGGTCGACTATTTCCGGCGGGTCGCGAGCGCCTTCCCCCGGCATCCGGTGATCATCCGGAGCTATGACCTCGGCGGCGACAAGTTCCCGGCCGCCTTCAACGCCCCGGCCGAGCCGAACCCCTTCCTCGGCTGGCGCTCGATCCGCGTCTGCCTCGATCATCCCGAATTCTTCCGGGACCAGTTGCGCGCGATCCTCCGGGCGGCCCACGGACGCGACGTCCAGCTCATGCTCCCGCTCATCACCTCCGTCGAGGAGGTGCTCCGGGTGCGGGAAATGCTCGGGGAGGAATCGGCCGACCTCCGCGCGCGGGGCATCCGTGCCGCCCAGACCGTTCCGGTCGGCGTGATGATCGAGACACCGGCGGCCGTGGTGATCGCCGACCGCCTGGCCGAGGTGAGCGACTTCTTCAGCGTGGGAACGAACGACCTCACGCAGTACACGGTGGTCGTGGATCGCGGCAACGCTCGGCTGGCCGACCGGTTCCTCCCCCACCATCCCGCGATGGTCCGCCAGCTCCGGAGCGTGCTCGAGGCGGGAGTCGCCGCCGGGCTTCCGGTGAGCGTCTGCGGTGAGATGGCCTCCGAGCCGCTGGATGCGCTCCTGCTCATCGGCCTCGGCTACCGCTGCCTCAGCGTGGCGCCGCCGGCACTGCCGCTCGTGAAGTGGCTCCTCCGCGCGGTGCCCGTGGCGGATGCGGCCGCCGGCGCGCGACTCGCCCTCGAATCCCGCGACGCCGCCGGCGTGCTCCGCGCGATGCGCGAAGTCGCGGGCCGGCACGCCGATCTCCGGCTCCTCGATCCCGAGGCGAGCGTTGCCCGCCCGCGCGTCGACCGCTAGCTTGCTCCGCTTCCGCGTCGCGTCGACGCGGTCCGATTACCCGAACCCGAGACCCGGTACCATGGCGCCATCGCAGCGGCACGTCTTCACCTCCGAGTCGGTCACCGAAGGGCATCCGGACAAGGTCGCCGACCAGATCTCGGATGCGGTCCTCGACGCGATCCTCCACGAGGATCCGAACGGGCGCGTGGCCTGCGAGACGATGGTGACGACCGGCATGGCCGTGGTTGCGGGCGAGATCACGACGAAGGCGTACGTGCACCTCCCCGATCTCGTGCGCACCACCATCGAGCGGATCGGCTACACCGACGCCGAGTTCGGCTTCGACGCCGGCTCCTGCGCCGTGCTCTCGGCGATCGACCGCCAGTCGCCGGACATCGCCATGGGCGTGGACGCCGACGGGGGACGGGAGCAGGGCGCCGGGGACCAGGGGATGATGTTCGGCTACGCCACGCGCGAAACCCGCCAGCGGATGCCGATGCCGATCCTGCTGGCCCACCGGATCACGGAGCGGCTCGCCCAGGTCCGGAAGGGCACCCACGGAAGCCGCGCCATCGAGTGGCTGCGCCCGGACGGCAAGAGCCAGGTGTCGGTGGAATACGAGGGCGACCGGCCGATCGCCGTGAAGACGGTGGTCGTCTCGACGCAGCATGCCGAGCGCTTTGGCCGGCGGGCGCTCAGCAATGCCACCATCCGCCAGACGGTGATCGAGGAAGTGATTCGCCCCGTGCTCGACGACGTGGACATCGATTCGGCGCGGGTCAAGTTCCACATCAATCCCACCGGTCGCTTCGTGATCGGCGGGCCGCACGGCGACGCCGGCCTCACGGGACGCAAGATCATCGTCGACACCTACGGCGGGATGTCCCGGCACGGCGGCGGGGCGTTCAGCGGCAAGGATCCGTCGAAGGTGGACCGCTCCGGCGCCTATGCGATGCGCTGGGTGGCCAAGAACATCGTCGAGGCCAAGCTCGCCCGCCGCTGCGAGGTCCAGGTGGCATATGCCATTGGCGTGGCCCAGCCGGTGTCGGTCATGGTGGATACCTTCGGGACCGGTCTCGTGCCCGACGCGCGCCTCGAGCGCGCCGTCCGGGACGTGTTCGACCTGACGCCCGCGGGGATCGTGAAGTCGCTCAAGCTCAAGCGCCCGATCTATTCACCCACCGCGGCCTACGGCCACTTCGGGCGGAAGCCGTACACGGGGCGCTACGACGACCGGAAGTACGACTTCTTCACCTGGGAGGAGACCAACCGGGTCGGCGCGCTGCTCGCGGCGGTACGTTAGGTTTGAGCAGGAGGCGGCGCCGAGCCGCCCGGGCTGCGAGGAGCGGGGTCCCATGAGAGAAGTGACGGTGGCGCATCTGGGAGTCGACCGGACGACGAACAGTCCGGTCGTGATCCTCCGCGAAAAGGACGGGTCGCGCGTGCTCCCGATCTGGATCGGTCCCGCCGAGGCGAGCGCCATCGCCATGGAGCTCCAGGGGGTGAAGTCCCAGCGCCCCCTGACGCACGACCTCCTCAAGCAGGTGATTCTGGGCCTCGGTGGGGCGCTCCGGCGCGTCGTGATCAGCGGGGTCAAGGAGAACACCTACTTCGCCGAGCTCCTCATTCACCGGGAGGACCACGTCTTCCAGGTGGATGCCCGGCCGAGCGACAGCATCGCCCTGGCGCTCCGGCTCGACGCCCCGATCTTCGCGAGCGACGGCCTCCTCGATCCGGGTGCGGACGAGAGTGAAGAGCCGCCGACCGAGCCCTCCATCGATGTCGAAAAGCTCCGGCAGTACCTCGAGAAGCTCGACCCGCAGGACTTCGGCAAGTTCAATCCCTGATTCGCGAGCCGTGATGGCGCTCGCCCTCGCTGCCCTCCTGGCCGCCGCACCGCTCGCCGCACAGGCGCCGCAGGTCGTCGCGGCCGGCCGGGTGGTGCGGGTCGCGGCCAGCGATTCGAGCGCCGTTGCCCGCGCGACGGTCGTCCTCCACCGCATCGGCCGCGATCGCCAGGGACCGCTGGATTCCACGACGACCGACGGGCGCGGCCGTTTCCGGCTCGCCTTTCCCGCCGACACGACCGCCATCTTCCTCCTCACCACGCGCCACCACGGCATCGAGTACTTCTCCGAGCCGGTGCACACGAACCCCGCGCGGCCCGATACGGCGCTCCTCCTGGCCGTCTACGACACCTCCGCCACGGCGAGGATCGAGCTCCTGGCGCGGCACATCATCGTGAGCGCGCCGGCCGAGGACGGAACGCGCAACGTGGTCGAGCTCCTCGCCCTCCGGAACTCCGGCTCCGCCACGCGCGTCGGCAGAGACTCGACGACGCCCAGCTGGCGCTGGCGCATCGCGCCGGGGGCGGTGGCCTTTTCCGCGAGCGACGGCGCGCTCTCGGCCGGCGCTATCGAGCGCTCGGGCGACACGGCGCTCGTCTTTGCGCCGCTCCCGCCCGGCGATCGCCAGGTCACCGTCGAGTACCTCATGGGCGCGGGCATCGACAGCGTCGCCTTCCCGTTCGATGACGCCGCGCCGCTGGTGAACTTCCTCGTGGAGGATGCGTCCGCCATCGTCGCGGCGCCCGGGCTCGTCGAGGGGGATTCATCGGTCGTGATCCAGGGACGCCGCTTCCGCCGCTGGAGCGGCGCGGTGGCCGAGGGCGCCCGGCTCTCGGTTGCGCTGCCGGGCGGGGGAGGGCGCCCCGGCGATGCGCTCCGATTCCTGGTGGGCGCCCTCGCCCTCGCCCTCGCCGCCGGGCTCGTCCTGGCATTCCGGCGGAGCCGCCTCCGGGCGGAGGTTCCGGTTCCGGCGAGCCCCGATCCCGCGGCGCTCATCGAGGCCATCGCCCGCCTCGACGCGGAGCACCGGCAGGCGGCCGACCGTACGCCGGACGCCGAAGCGGCGTATGCCGCGCGCCGCTCCGCGCTCAAGACAGCGCTCGAGGCCGCTCTTGCGCGGCCATCGCGGCACCCCTAGACTAGCCGCACGATCTCGACGTACCTGCGAACGCGGATGCTCGGAAGCCGGTGTGAGTCCGGCGCGGCCCCGCCACTGTAACGGGCAGCTTGCTTCATCCAGCAGCCACTGTCGGAAGTCCGGCGGGAAGGCGGATGGAGGCCCGGAGCCAGGAGACCTCTTCGTTCGCGCCACCTGCATGACCCTCGGGGGAGGGTTGGGTGGGGCGATGCCGTCTGGCGCCCTGTTCCGTCCTTCCCGGAACAGGGCGCCTTGTCATTCACCGTGCGGCTCATCGTCCTCGCCATCGTCGTCCTCGCCGGCTGCGGCGGGGAAGGCGCACGCGCGGACCTCCCCCTGATCGTGATCGACGACGCGGGCGACACGATCCGCCTGCCCGCGCCCGCCCGCCGAGTCGTCTCGCTGATCCCCGCCACGACCGAGCTCCTCTTTGCGATCGGCGCCGGGCCGCTGCTCGTGGGGCGCACGCACTGGTGCGACTATCCCGCCGCCGCGGCCCAGGTCCCTGACCTCGGCGACGGGATGAATCCCAACCTCGAGGCGGTCGTGGCCGCGCGGCCGGACCTCGTCGTCCTCTATCACTCCGGCCAGAACGGCACTGCGGCGGCGCGGCTTCGCTCGCTCGGCATTCCCGCGCTCCAGGTGCGAAGCGACCGGCTCGCGGATGTCCCGCGGCTGGCGGCGATGCTCGGACCGCTCGTTGCGCGCGCGGAGGCGGCGGATTCCCTCGCCCGGACGTTCGAGCGCGAGCTGAGGGCGGCGACGGTGCCACCGCCCACCGATCCGCCGTCGGTGTTCCTCCTCGTCTGGGACCAGCCCCCGATGACCGTGGGGCGGGGGAGCTACCTCACGGAGCTGATCGAGCGTGCGGGTGCCGTCAACGTCTATGCCGACCTTCCCGCGTCGTCGGGGCAGATCAGCATCGAGTCGGCGGCGGTGCGCGATCCCGATGCCATCCTCACGCTCTCCGAAACCGTGCCGACGTTCGCGCTCCGTCCCGAATGGCAGGTGGTCCGCGCCGTTCGGGAGCGCCGCTTCCTCCGGATCTCCGGCTCGGAGTTCAGCCGACCCGGGCCCCGCTCGCCCGCGGCGATCCGCGAGCTGGCGGCGCTCGTGGGGGATTCGGTCCCGCCGAGTGGACGTCGATGAGCATCACCCGGGCGGCTGCCGCGGTGCTCCTCGTCCTGGGCACGCTGGTGATCGGCGTGGCGGTCGGCTCCGTCCCGCTCTCGCCCGGCGCCGTCTGGGAGGGGCTCGTGTCCGCCGATGCCGTCACGGCCCCCATCGTGCGGAACCTCCGACTGCCGCGTGCCCTCCTCGCGTTCCTCGTGGGCGGGGGGCTCGGCCTCACCGGCGCGGCGCTGCAGGCGCTGGTGCGGAACCCGCTCGCCGACCCCTATCTCCTGGGACTCTCGGGCGGCGCGGGGCTCGGCGCGGTCCTCGCCATCGCGGCACGGAGCGGGACGACCTGGCTCGTTCCGGCCTCCGCCTTCGCGGGCGCGCTGGTCGCCGTGGCGCTCGTCTACCGGCTGAGCGTCGTCGGCGGGCGGCGGCTGGAGCCACGGGTGCTGCTGCTCGCCGGTGTCGTGGTCGGCTCGTTTGCCGCGGCGGTGATGAGCGCGGTGATCGTCCTCTCGGATGCGCCCCAGCTCCGGAACGCCTTCCTCTGGCTGCTCGGCGGCTTCAGCGCCGCCTCCTGGCGGGCGCTCGGCGTCTTCGCCGTGTACGCCATCGTCCCGCTTGCCGTGCTCCTCGCGAGCGCGCGTTCGCTCGACCTCCTGGCGCTCGGCGAGGAGACCGCCATGCACCTCGGCGCCGACGTGGGGCGGGTCCGCCGGCGCATCTACCTCGCCGCGTCGCTCCTCACCGCCGCGAGCGTCGCCACCTGCGGCATCATCGGTTTCGTCGGCCTGATCGTTCCGCACGCGGTCCGTCGCATCTGGTCGCCGCTCCATCGGCTTCTGCTCCCCGGGGCGTTCGTCGCCGGCGGGTCGTTCCTGGTGCTCGCGGATGCGATCGCGCGCAGCGTGCTCAGCCCCCTCGAGCTGCCGGTCGGGGTCGTGACGGCGCTCGTGGGCGTGCCGCTCTTCGCGCTGCTCCTTCGCCGGAGTCTCGCCTGATGCTCTCCGCGTCGGGAATCGCCGTTCGGTACGATGGCGCCGCCGAGCGGGCGCTCGACGGTGTGTCGCTCGACGTGACGCCGGGCGAGCTCGTCGCCGTCACGGGGCCCAACGGCAGCGGAAAGACCTCGCTGCTGCGCGCGATGCTCGGTCTCGTGGCCCGCGAGGCGGGGAGCGCCACGATCGCCGGCGTCCCGGTGGAGGCATGGACGCGCGGCGCACTGGCCCGGGAGATCGGCGTGGTGACGCAGCGGGAGGAGATCGTCTTTCCGCTCCGCGTGAGCGAATCCGTGCTGCTCGGCCGGTATGCGCGGCTCGGCCCGCTATCGAGCGTCACGGAGCGTGACCGCGCCGCCGTCGCGGCAGCGCTCGCCCGATGCGACGTGGCGCACCTCGCGGCCCGGCGGGTGGACGAGCTCTCCGGTGGCGAGTGGCAGCGGGTCCGCGTGGCCCGCGCTCTCGCGCAGGAGCCGAAGGCGCTCGTGCTGGATGAGCCGACGGCATCCCTCGACGTTCGGCACGCAATGGAGCTGTTCGAGCTCATCGCCGAGCTCGCGGCGGGGGGCCTCGCGGCGCTCGTCGTGACGCATGAGCTCAATCTCGCCGCGCGCTTCGCTGACCGGATCCTCCTGCTCGACCGGGGGGAGGCGGTCGCGCTCGGTGCGCCCGAAGTGGTGCTCGACCGGGAGCTGCTCTCGCGTGTCTTCCGGTGGCCGCTCGCCATCACACGACTCGACGACGGGGCCCCGCAGGTGGTCCCGGAGCGGGTAAGGAGACGGTAATGGGAATACGACTGCGAGTCCTGCCGGCGCTGATCCTCGGCTGTGTCCCGATCGGCGTCGCGCGGGGCCAGGTCCCGGCGGACACGGCGGTGCTGGCCGACATCGTGGTCACCGGGACGCCGGTCCCCACCCGTGCCGGAGCGATTGCCGCTGCCGTCACGGTCCTGTCGGGTGACGAGCTCCGCGCGCGCGGCGTCCGGCTGGTGCATGACGCACTTCGCGAGGTGCCGGGCCTGCTCGTGGTCAGCGCCGGCTCCTTCGGCGGCACCACCTCGCTCTTCGCCCGCGGCGGGGAGAGCAACTACGTGAAGGTCCTGGTCGACGGGGTGCCGGCCAACCAGCCGGGCGGCGGCTTCGACTTCGCCACGCTGTCGCTGAGCAACGTCGAGCGCATCGAGGTGGTGCGGGGCCCGGCGAGCGTCGTGCACGGGTCCGACGCGGTGAGTGGCGTGGTCCACGTGATCACCCGGCGGGGCGGGGGAGGCGTCCGCGGCGAGGCCTCGGTCCAGGCGGGAACGTTCGGGTCGCTGGCGGCGGATGCTGCGGCGTCCGGCGGCAATGAGGGACTCGGCTGGTCCGCCGGCCTCGGGCGCTTCTCGACCGACGGGATCTATCAATTCAACAGCCGGTTCGAGTCCACGGTGGCCAGCGCTGCGCTGGGGGCGCGTCCGGACGCCGCCACGTCCCTCTCCGCCACCGCCCGCTACGATCGAAACAGCTACGGCTTTCCGACCGATGGGACGGGAGCCCCGGTCGACAGCAACCAGCAGTCGAGCGGGTCGACCCTCACGCTTGGCGGGTCGGCGACGCGTGGCCTTGGCGACCGCGTCGAGGTGATCGCGTCGGTCGGCGTCACGGAAATCCGCTACGACTACGATGACGCCATGGATTCCGCCGGCGATACGTCGGGCTTCGGATTCGCCTCCCGCCGCCGGTCGGAGGTGGGCAGGATCGGCGGCGGGATCCGCGGGCGCTACCGTGCGGAACCATCGCTCACCGTGATCGGCGGGCTCGAGGTCGAGCGCCTGCGCGAGCGACAGACGGGGTGGGCGAGCTCCAACTTCGGCGGCGGCCCGTTCACGGAGGAGCAGCTCCCATTTGCCGCCTCGCGGGTGAACGGCGCCGCCTTTGCCCAGGTGACCCTGGACCATGCCACCGGCCTGGCCGCGACCGGCGGGGTCCGGCACGATCAGGACGAGGCCTTCGGAGGATTCACCACCGTGCGCGCGGGCGTCGCCTGGCGGCTTCCCGGCGGGCCGCGGGTCCGGGCCTCCTTCGGTACCGCGTTCAAGGCGCCCAACTTCTCCGAGAGCTTCGCCGACTCGCCCTTCGAGCGTGGCGATCGCGGCCTTCGGCCCGAGCGCACTCGAAGCTGGGAGGTCGGTGCCGAGCAGCTGCTCGCCGGAGGAACGCTCCAGCTGGCCGCGGCGTGGTTCGATCAGCGTTTCCGGAACCTCATCCAGTACGTCGCCTCGGAGCCGCCGGCTCCCACGTACGTGAACCTCGGGGAGGCGACCGCCCGTGGCCTCGAGCTGTCCGTCTCGCTCCGTCCGGTGGGTGCCGTGGCGTTCACGGCGAGCTATACGCGGCTCTGGACCGAGGTGACCGAGGCGCCCGGCGGCTCGCTCGAGTTTCTCGCCGGTGGGCCGCTCCTCCGGCGTCCCGCAGCGTCCGCCCGCGTCGACGCCTCGGTCCGCCTGGCGCGAGTTGCCTTCGGCGCGGGCGTCACCGCGCTCGGGGCCCGGGACGACATCGACTTCACGCGGTTCGAGCGGGTGTCGCTTCCCGCGCATGCGACTCTGGACGCCGGCGGCGAGCTCGACCTCCTCGAGGGGAACGGCGGTCGGCGGCTCGCCCTGCTCGTCCGCGTCGAGAACGCGCTCGACGCGGACTATGAAACGGTCGTCGGCTATCCGGCGCGGGGTCGAACCCTCTTCCTCGGCGTGCGCGCCGGCCTATAGCATCTCGAGCGTGAGGGGTGGCATCTTTCGGAATGCCCGCCGTCACGACCCCCGCCGTCATCCTCGCCACGTTCCGCTACAGCGAGTCGTCCAAGATCGTGCGGCTCGCCACCCGCGATCACGGCGTGCAGAGCGCGATCGCCAAGGGCGCGCTCCGGCCGCGCAGCCGGTTCGGCGCCGCACTGCAGCTCCTCAGTGAAGGCATCGCCCACCTCATCGTCCACGAAGGGCGCGACCTTCACCTGCTCACCGCGTTCGACGTCGGCCGGGTACCGATCGGCCTTGCGCGGGACCTTGTCCGCTATGCGACGGCATCGGCGCTGGCGGAGGTGATGCTCCGGTTTGCCCCCTCCGAGCCGCATCCGGCGAGTTACGACGCGCTCACCGACGCATTCGCGCTCCTGGAGGAAGCGCCCGAGTCCGGTCTCGAGGCGCTTGGTGTGCGTCTCCTCTGGCAGCTCGTCTCCGTCCTCGGCTTTGCGCCGGCGCTCGACGAGTGCGTGCGGGACGGCATGCCGGTGCCGGCCACCGGTCCGCTGGCGTTCAGCACACGGGAGGGAGGCGCGCTCTGCGCGCGCTGCGCGGCGCAGCTCGAGGCGACCCGCCTTCCCGCGGACGCGCGCCGAGCGCTCGCCAACCTCCTCGATCCCGCCGCTGAGCTCCCCGCGCTGGATGCGCCGCACGCGGCCGCGCATCGCCGGCTCGCGGCGCGGTTTGTCCGCTTCCATCTCGCCGAGGGCGCGGAGCTGCCCGCCCTCGAGTTCTGGGAGCGGCGTCCCTGGGTGGCGGCGTGATCATCGGGACCGCGGGGCATATCGATCATGGGAAGTCGGCGCTGATCGAGTCGCTGACGGGCCGGAGAATGGACCGGCTTCCCGACGAGCGGCGGCGCGGGATCACCATCGACCTCAACTTCGCGCCGCTCGAGCTTGGCGATGGCCGCCTCGCCGGCGTGGTGGATGTTCCCGGACACGAGGACCTCGTTCGCACGATGGCGGCGGGCGCATCGGGCTTCGATCTCGCGCTCCTCGTCATCGCTGCCGACGAGGGGATCATGCCCCAGACCGAGGAACACCTTCTCGTGCTCGAGCACCTTGGCGTTCCCCGCGGCATCCCCGTGATCACGCGGATCGACCTCGTGGACGCCGACTGGTACGCGCTCGTGGCCGGTGAGGTGGCCGCCCGACTCGGCGCGTCGACCGTTGAGTGGACGGCTCCCATGCCGGTGTCGTCGAAGACCGGCGATGGAATCGCCGCGCTTCGCTCGGGCATCGAGGCGGAGTCCCGCCGGGTGCGGCCGCGCCCGCAGGACGATCTCTTCCGCCTCCCGGTGGACCGGGTCTTCTCGGTGCCCGGCATCGGCACCGTGGCGGCCGGCACGAGCTGGTCGGGATCGATCGCCATCGGCGCCGAGGTCCGGGCCCATCCGGGTGGCGCCCGCGGACGGGTCCGCAGCATCGAGCGGCACGGTCGCCCGGAGCAAGGCGCCGAACCGGGAAACCGGATTGCGCTCGGCATCGCCGGCGTGGACCGGAGCGAGCTTGCGCGCGGCGCGATGCTCGTCGGGGCCGACGCACCGTGGCAGCCGAGCGCGGTGCTGGATGTCCGCGTTCGGTTGGCCCCGGGCACGAAGCCGCTGACCCGGAGGACGCGCGCGCTCCTCGATCACGGCACCGCCGAGCAGGGAGCCTGGCTCATGCCGAGGGGCGCGATCGCCCCGGGCGGGGAGGGTGTGGCGCGCGCCGTGCTCGATGCCGCCGTGCTGGCGCGGGGCGGGGACCGGTTCGTCGTCCGGACGGGAAGCCCGCCGCGCGTGGTGGGCGGGGGCGAAGTCCTCGATCCGTGCCCGCCGGTGCGGGCCCCCTGGCCGGCGGAGCTCGCGCACCTCGAACCGCGAGAGCGCCTGCTGGCGCTTGCCGGGCGTCGCCGGTCCGGGCTTCCGGTCGCGTTGCTACCGGTCGTCACCGGACTGCCGGCTCGCGAAGCGATCCGTCTCGCGCGCTCCGATCCGCGCCTCGTCCGCGCGGGGGACGCCATCGTGACCACGGCGATGGTCGAGGCGGCCGCTGAGCGGATGGACTCGGCGCTGGCCGCACACCACCGCCGTGCTCCGGGCGAGGCCGGGATGCCGCTCGAGACCCTGCGCCGCGCTGCCGGGGCGCCGCCCCACGTCGGGGAGGCGGCGCTGGTTCTGGGTCGCGCGCGGGGGCGGATCGAGGTCGCGGGCGCACTGGCGCGGACCCCCGGATATCGCCCGCGCGTGGCGGGAGGCGACAGGATCGTGCAGGCGACGGTCGCCTTCATCGAGCAGCGCGGACTCGCGCCGCCGGACATCGCGGAGGTCGGGGCAGCGCTCGCCCGCGCCGACATGGCGGCCATTCTCCGGGTGGCTGCTGCCGCCGGAGAACTGGTGGCGGTGGAACGGGATCGCTACTACGCCCGTAGGGCCCTGGACGGTTTCCGGTGCGCGCTCGAGGCGGTGGGGGCGGAGGGAGACATCACAGTGGCCGCCCTGCGCGAGCGCCTCGGACTGTCGCGAAAGTTCCTGATCCCTCTCCTCGAATGGTCCGACCGGGAAGGCCTGACCGTCCGGATCGGGGACGTCCGGCGGTTCCGGGGCTCATCCGATACGCGAAGTGCCGCCGGGTAAGCGCAGTCGTGACGGCAGGTTCCGGCAGGCCTCCCACGTTGCCTGAGCCGAGCATTATGTTTGCATGAAGTGAATCCGCAGCCCAGACCACCCAAGGGAGGTACTACTGAGTTAACACACCTCGTCCGGAAGGAGCACCAATGGTCCGCTACGCGTGGACGGGGTGGTGGCTCACCCTGCTGTCGGCGGTGGGAGCGCCGGCGGCGGCTCAGCAGGCAGTCGACCTGCCGAGCGTCGAGCTGCGGGACAACTACCCCAATCCGTTCCACGCGTCTACGACGATCCCGTTCACGATTCGTCCGGAGGTCTGCGAGAACGGCCATCAGCCGACGGTGACGCTGGAGATCTACAATGTGCTGGGACAGGTGGTCGCCATACCGGTCCTGGACGAACAGCGTCGACGCCGGGTGCAGCGTCTGGTACTCGCCTGTGGCGACTACGAGGCGGTGTGGGACGGCCGGCTTCTCGACGGCGCCGACGCGACGACCGGCATCTACTGGTATTACCTCACGGTGGACCGGCGGCGGCAGGCGAACAACATGATCCTGCAGCGACGCGTGGCGAGCTCGGAGTAGACGCGCACGAGCGCACGGCGAGGCTTCGGCCTCGCCGTGTTTTTTTATGGGGCTCGGCTCTGCCAATCCGGCAGGATCCGGCGGCCCGCTGCTTGCCACCCCCTGTGCAGCAGCGCAAGTTTTCACGGGCGTGACCCGGGCTACGGTATCGAGGCCCCTCCGCGATGAGGATGGACGAGCAATGATTCGACCCGAACGACTGACGATCAAGGCGCAGGAAGCCTTCCGCGATGCGATGGAGGAGGCCCGGCGCCGCGGCAATCCCGTTGCCAACGACGCCCATCTCTTCGCCGCCCTGCTCGCCCAGCCCGAGGGGGTGGTCCAGCCGCTCCTGCAGAAGTCCGGCCTCAACGTGACCGCGCTTTCCGCCGGTGTCGATCAGGAACTCGGCCGGTTTCCCGCGCAGAGCGGCGGGAGCGAGCCCTCCTTCAGCCGCGAGGCCCATCGGGTCTTCGACCGGGCGGACGAGGAGGCGAAGAGCCTGGGTGATGCCTATGTGTCGACCGAGCACCTCCTCGTTGCGCTGGCTGAGGAGAAGGGGACGACGGCCCGCGAGCTGCTGAGCGCCGCGGGGGTGAGCGCCGACGACCTCCGCTCCGCACTCCGGGAGGTGCGCGGCTCGCATCGCGTCACCGACCAGTCGCCGGAAGAGAAGTACCAGGCGCTCGAGCGCTACACCCGGAACCTCACCGAGCTCGCGCGCCGCGGGAAACTCGATCCCGTGATCGGCCGGGATGAGGAAGTCCGGCGCGTGATGCAGGTCCTCTCGCGCCGCACCAAGAACAACCCGGTCCTCATCGGCGAGCCCGGTGTCGGCAAGACCGCGATCGTCGAAGGCCTCGCGCAGCGGATCGTGAACGGGGACGTTCCCGAGTCGCTCCGGAACCGGGAGCTCGTCACGCTCGACATCGGCCAGCTCCTCGCCGGCGCCAAGTACCGCGGCGAGTTCGAGGAGCGTCTCAAGTCGGTCATCAAGGAGCTCGTCGAGGCGGAGGGCCGGTACGTGGTCTTCATCGACGAGCTGCACACGATCGTCGGGGCCGGCGCGGCGGAGGGCGCGGTGGACGCGTCCAACATGCTGAAGCCGGCGCTCGCGCGCGGCGAGCTGCACGTGGTCGGCGCGACCACCCTCGACGAGTACCGGAAGCACGTCGAGAAGGACCCCGCGCTCGAGCGGCGCTTCCAGCCGGTGCTCGTGGGCGAACCGAGCGTTGCCGACACCATCGCGATCCTGCGCGGGCTCAAGGAGAAGTACGAGGTGCACCATGGCGTCCGCATCACCGACAACGCCATCGTGGCCGCCGCGACCCTCTCCGACCGCTACATCGGTGACCGCTTCCTCCCCGACAAGGCCATCGATCTGATCGACGAGGCGGCGAGCCGGCTCCGCATCGAGATCGACAGCCTGCCGCAGGAGATCGACGAAGTGGAGCGGCGGATCGTGCAGCTGGAGATCCAGCGGCAGGCGCTCCTCAAGGAGAAGGACCGCGCCGGCCAGGAGCGGCGCGAGGCGGTGGAGCAGGAGATCGCGCAGCTGAAGGAGGAGAGCGCCGCGATGAAGGCGCAGTGGCAGGCGGAGAAGGCCGCGATCCAGGAGATCCAGGCGGTCAAGGCGGAAGTCGAGGGGCTCAGGGGGGAGGTGGAGCAGGCGACCCGCCGCGGCGACCTCCAGCGCGCCGCCGAGCTCCGGTACGGCCGCATCCCCGAGCTCGAGCGGAAGCTGGCGGCGGACGAAAGCCGCCTGCAGCAGGCGCAGGCGTCGGCGAAGTACCTGAAGGAAGAGGTGGACGCGGAGGACATCGCGGAGATCGTGGCCCGCTGGACCGGGATCCCCGTCTCGCGGATGCTCGAGTCGGAGCGGGAGCGCCTCACGCGCCTCGAGTCGGAGCTCGCCCGGCGGGTGGTGGGGCAGGAGGAAGCCATCACCGCGGTGTCGAACGCCGTGCGCCGGAGCCGGGCCGGCCTGCAGGATCCGAACCGACCCACCGGCTCGTTCATCTTCCTCGGCCCGACGGGCGTGGGCAAGACCGAGACGGCGCGGGCGCTCGCGGAGTTCCTCTTCGACGACGAGCGCGCCATGGTCCGGCTCGACATGTCGGAGTACATGGAGAAGCACGCCGTCGCCCGGATGATCGGCGCCCCTCCCGGATACGTGGGCTACGAGGAGGGGGGCCAGCTCACCGAGGCGGTGCGCCGGCGGCCGTACAGCGTCGTGCTCTTCGACGAGATCGAGAAGGCGCATCCGGACGTCTTCAACGTGCTCCTGCAGATCCTCGACGACGGCCGGCTGACCGACAGCCAGGGTCGCGTCGTGGACTTCCGGAACACCGTGATCATCATGACGTCCAACATCGGGAGCCAGTACATCGTGGACGCCGGCGCCGATCTCGACGGGGAGGCGTGGGAGCGGGTGGCGGCGCAGGTCCGGGGAGAGCTTCGCAATCATTTCCGCCCCGAGTTCCTCAACCGGGTCGACGACATCATCGTCTACCGGCCGCTCTCCCGCGCCGACCTCGCGCACATCGTCGAGATCCAGCTCCGCTCGCTCGAGCGGATGCTCGAGGCGCGGCGGCTGACCCTGCGCGTGACCCCGGAGGCACAGGCGCTCCTCGCCAACATCGGCTACGACCCGGTCTTCGGCGCGCGGCCGCTCAAGCGCGTGATTCAGCGGGAGCTGCAGAACCCCATCGCGATGGCGGTCCTCGAGGGGCGCTACCAGGACGGGGATACGATCGTCGCCGGCGTGGACAGGGGGCACATTGCGCTGTCCCGCGCGGCGGCGATGCCCGAGGCGGCCAGTGCGTAGGGGTACCCCCTCGCCGGCGGATCTGGCGGGCATGGAGGCGGCGCTCCGACTCGCCCGCGCCGCCGCGGTCCGGGAGGAGGTCCCGGTCGGGGCGGTCATCATCCGGGACGGGGAGATCCTGGCCGAAGCGCACAACGAGACGATCCACCGGCGGGACCCGACGGCCCACGCCGAACTGCTCGCCATCCAGCGGGCGCTGGCCGAGGCGGGCGAGGACCGGCTTACGACGTCCACGCTCTATGTCACGCTCGAGCCCTGTGCCCAGTGCGCGGGCACCATCATCCTCGCCAAGATCGAGCGGGTCGTCTTCGGCGCCTGGGATGCGCGGTGCGGGATGGCAGGCTCGGTGTACGACCTCCTGCGGCATCCCCGGCTGAATCACCGGCCGGAAGTCGTGGGCGGACTCCTCGCGGGCGAATGCGGCGAGCTCCTTCGGAGATTCTTCAGCGCCCGTCGCTGAACGGGACCGCGGCGACCGGCTCCCCGTCTTGACCGCGAAACACAAATCGCGATCTTAGTCCACCACATCATTCCCGTCTTCACAACCGACGGGGCCATCCCCGGCTCCGCCTCGAGGAGTACTATCGCATGACCTCCCCCGTGTGCTACGCCCTGGACCGTGAACCATCGGACGGCCCGTCGTGGGCGCCCGAGCCGGAGGACTACGCGCGGAACGCCTTCGTGGCGAGCGGCCGGATCCTCGTGGTCGATGACGAGCATATCGTCCGCCGGTGGATCACCCGGCTGCTGGAAGAGGCGGGGTACACCGTCCTCACGGCCTCGGACGGAGACGAGGCGCTCGGGATGGCGCTCGAGGACCCGGTCGGCGTCGACCTCATCGTGACCGATGTCCGGATGCCGGGAATGGACGGCTGGCAGCTCGGCCGCCGCATCCGTGCGGCGTGGCCCGGTCTCCCCGTCCTCTACATCTCCGGCTACGACCTCCATCAGAGCGCGCCGGGACCGCACGCCTTTCTCCGGAAGCCATTCGAGTCGGAGGATCTGCTTCGGCGCGTCGCCGATCTGCTGCGGACCCGCTGAGCGATGCGACGCCTCCCCCGTGCGGCCCTGACCGGGCTTGTCCTGCTGTGGCCGGTCGCGGCTCCCGCCCAGACGCCGGAACCGGGGCTCTCCGATCTCGACATCGAGGAGCTCGGCCGGATTCCCGTCACGTCGGCCGCCCGCCACCCGCAGCCCCTTGCGAGCGCCTCGGCGGCCATCTTCGTCATCACGCGCGAGGACATTCGCCGGGCAGGGGCGACATCGGTTCCCGATGCGCTGCGCCTTGCCCCCGGCCTCCAGGTGGCGCAGGTGACGGCCCGCGACTGGTCCATCACGGCGCGCGGGTTTGCGGAGCACCTCCCGAACAAGCTGCTCGTCCTGATCGACGGCCGGGCAGTGTACTCGCCGCTCTTCTCCGGCGTCTTCTGGGACGTCCAGCAGGTCCCGCTCGACGACATCGACCGCATCGAGGTGATCCTCGGTCCCGGGGCGACGCTCTGGGGCTCGAATGCGATGAACGGAGTCATCAACGTCATCACCCGATCATCCGCCGTGACGCGGGGCGGCCTGGTGCAGCTCCGATCGGGCACCTCCGAGCACGCGGGCGGCTCCGCGCGATACGGCTTCCGGGTCGGGGCCCGAAGCACGCTTCGCGTCTATGCCATGGGAAGCGATCAGGAGCCCTCCGATCTTGCCGACGGGACCGAAGCCGAGGACAACTGGCGGCTGGGGCAGGGGGGCTTCCGTTTTGACGGCGCGGTGGGCGAGCGCGATCTCGTGAGCGTTCAGGGCGATGCCTACCTGGCCCGCGGCGATCAGCTGGCGCGCCAGGTGTCGCTCGAGCCTCCGTATACCACCACCGTCACCGGCGAACGGAAGGTGGACGGTGGCAATCTCCTCGCGCGCTGGACCCGCACGCTGTCCGAGGCGTCGTCGATTCAGGTCCAGGCGTATTACGACCGCGCCACGCGCGACCAGCCTCCGACCACCGGGCGGGTCACCGTGGACATCGGCGACGTCGAATTCCAGCACCACTTCTCGCCCTGGCAGGCGCACGCCGTTGTCTGGGGTGCCGGCTACCGGCTCGTGGCCGATGCACTCGATCCCACCTTCGGTACCTCGCTTCGCCCCGCCAGCCGCACGACCAGCCTGGTGACGGCATTCGCGCAGGACGAGATTGCGCTCGTCCCGGCGCGACTGACGGCGACGCTCGGGCTCAAGCTGGAGCGGAACGACCTCTCCGGGCTGGAATGGCAGCCCAATGTCCGTCTCCTCTGGAGCCCGCTCCCCGGCCAGACGCTCTGGGCGAGCGCCGCGCGGGCGGTCCGGGTGCCCTCCCGGCTCGATACCGACGTGACCTTCGTGGCGCAGGTCATTCCCGGCTCCCCCACGACGCTCCTCCGCATCGAGGGGAACGAAGAATTCGACTCCGAAGCGCTGCGGTCCGCCGAGGTCGGTTGGCGCGCCGAGCTCGGCGCGACGGTCTCCGCCGATGTGTCCGCCTATCACAGCTGGTACGACCGCCTCCGTTCCACGCACCCGGCCGCGCCGTATGCCGAGGACACGCTTCGGATCCAGCCGGTTTCCTTCGGCAACGATGCCGAGGGGCGGGCCTGGGGGGGCACCGCGGCCCTCAACTGGCGGCTGCATCCCCGAGTGCTGCTCCGCGGGTCGTATACCCGGCTCGAAATGCGCATCAACGCACGCGACGACGCTCCGTCCGGGTCGACGCCCAACGTGGACCCCGGCTTCAATCCCGAGCAGTTCGCCTCGCTCTTTGCCTTTGCCGACCTCCCCGGTGAGTTTGAGCTCCACCTCGGCGGCCGCTACGTGGGCGCGCTCGCAAGCCCCCTGGTCGAGGAGTATGTCGAGGCGGGCGCGCACCTCGCGTGGCGCCCCCGAGCGGAGCTCATGATTTCGCTTCGCGGCGAAAACCTCCTGCACGCACGGCATGCGGAGTTCTCCAGTGCGCCGACCCGCGAGATGCCCCGGCGCGCGGAGGTGCACGTGTCGTGGGGCTTCTGACGCGCGTGGGGCCGTTTCGCTCCGGCGCGACGCTGCTGGCTGCTTCCGCCGCCTGGATTCCTGCCGTGCTCATGGCGCAGACGCCGGCGAGCCGGGCGGAGTACGAGGTGAAGAGCGCCTATCTGTACAGCTTCCTCCAGTTCACCGCCTGGCCACCCGGCACCTTCGAGCCCGGAGACCCGATCCACCTCTGCGTGCTCGGGGACGATCCCATGGGCGATCTCCTTCCCCAGGTGCTCGGAGACCGGCGCGTGGAAGGCCGGGAGATCCGGATCGTCCCCATCTCCCGCCTCGTCGAGGTCGATCGCTGCCACGCCGCGTTCATCGCGCAGCGGAACACGATTCCCGCCCGGGAGTGGCTGGCGCGGCTGGGCTCCCGGCCTGTCCTCACGATCGGGGAAGGATCCCACTTCACCGAGGAGGGAGGCATGGTCGCCCTCGTGGTGGTCGGTGAAACGGTGCGCTTCGAAGTGAATCGGAGTGCGCTTCGGCGCGCCGGAGTCGACCTGAGCTCGCGGGTCCTCCGCCTGGCGCTTCGGGTGCTCGATGGCTAGCGGCGGCGCCAGCGGCCGGCGCCGGTTCCGGGACCGCCCGATCCGGCAGAAGGTCCTCCTGCTGATCGCGCTCGCGACGATCACGGGGCTCGGCTTCACGGTTGCCGCGGTGTCGATCTACGATCTCACCACCTTCCGGCGGCGCGCAGTTGCCGATGCCACGACGCTGGCGCGCGTCGTGGGGGCCAACGCGCTTGCCGCCCTCATGTTCAACGATACCTCGGCCGCGCAGGCCGACCTCGCGTCTCTTTCCCAGCGGGACGAGGTGGGTACGGTTGCCATCTACCGCGCCGACGGGGCGGAGTTCGCGCGCTTCACGCGGCCCGGGGGCCCCGCGCCCCTGGCGGCTCCGCCGGATTCGGCGGCAGCGAGCATCGAGGGAGACCGCCTTGTGCTCGTGCGCCCGCTGGAGTCCGAAGGGGAGGTCGTCGGCTGGCTGCGTCTGCAGTACCTCCTCCCCACGCCGCTCGAGCGCCTCCCCGCCTACGGCATCATCGGCATCGTGGTCCTTGCCGCGCTGGCCGTGGCGGCCGGACTTCTGCTCACCACGCTGGAACGCTCGGTGACGGGTCCGTTGAATCAGCTCGCGGAAGCCGCCGGCCGCCTCGCTGTGTCGGAGGATCTCGCCATTCGCGCCCGGAAGCGCGCGGACGACGAGATCGGCGCGGTGACCGATGCATTCAATCGCATGCTGGATACACTCCAGGAGCGGGCCACGGCACTCCGGAAGCAGGCGGGCGAACTCGATGAGAGCGAGACCCGGCTCCGGCTCGCGCTCGCCGCGGCCACCATGCAGCCCTGGTCGCTGCCGCTGATCACGGGTTCGGATGGCCGACGGCGCGCGGATCCCGAGCATCTTCGCGCACTGCTCGACCCGATCCATCCGGAGGACAGGGCCGCGGTGGACCGCGCGATTGCCGACACGCTGCTGCACGACCGGGCGCTCGAGATCGAATTCCGGTCCGGCAGCGTCGGTGCCGAGCGCTGGCAGGCACTCCGCGGCCATCTGTCGCCGGCCGAGGACGGGCGGCCGCCGCAGCTCATCGGACTGATGCAGGACGTCACGCACCGCCGGAAGCTCGAGGAGCAACTGCTGCAGGCCCAGAAGATGGAGGCCATCGGCAACCTGGCGGGAGGCATTGCGCACGACTTCAACAACCTCCTGACGGGCATGATCGGACACCTCAAGTTCGTCCAGCGGGCGCTCCCGCCCGGGAGCGAGCCGCGGGCCGATCTCGATGAGGTCGAGCACGCTGCGCGCCGAGCCGCCGCGCTCACCGCGCAGCTGCTGGCGTATGCCAGGCGGCAGATGGTGACCCCGTCGGTCGTCGACGTCAACGCCGCCATCGAGGCCGTGGAGCCGATGCTGCGGCGGGTCCTTGGCGAAACCGTGGAGGTCTCGCTCCGGCTCGAGCCGGACCTCGCGGCGGTCAAGGTGGACGCGGGCCAGCTCGATCAGGTCCTGGTCAATCTCGCCGTCAACGCGCGGGACGCGATGCCGGGCGGGGGACGCCTCACGATCGCGACCACTGCGCGCCCGGCGGACGATCCCGATTTCGGGGGAACGGAGGAGGCCTGGGTCGAGATCGCCGTCAGCGACGTGGGGACCGGCATCGCGGCGGACGCCCTCCCCCACATCTTCGAGCCGTTCTTCACGACCAAACCCGTGGGGCAGGGTACCGGGCTCGGCCTCGCGATGTGCTACGGGATCGTGAAGCAGGCGGAGGGGCACATCCTCGTGGAGAGCACGGTCGGGAAGGGCACCACCGTGCGGGTCCGGCTCCCCGCGCTTCCCGGTGGCACTCCCTCCGCCCATCCGGCGAACGATCCCGACATCGAGGGCGCGATCGGGAATGAACGGGTCCTGCTCGTGGAGGATGACGATGCGATCAGGGACCTGGCGGCGCGGAGCCTTCGTGAAGCCGGATATCAGGTGCTCGCTGCAGCCGACGGCGGGAGCGCCCGGGCGCTTGCCGCCGAGGACGAGATGGGGTTCGACGTGCTCGTGACCGACGTCGTCATGCCGCAGCTCAACGGTCGCGATCTCGCGGCGGCGCTCCGGGCGCGGAGGCCGACGCTCCCGATCGTCTTCATGTCCGGGTACTCGGCCACGGTGGACGACGAGGCCGATCCCTTCGGGACCTTTCTGGCCAAGCCCTTCACCCCCGACGGCCTCTGCCGGGCCGTCCGGCGGGTCATGGATCGGGCTCCCGCCCAGACCGAGCGCTGACTCCCCGGAGGGCCCGCCCTATCGCTTTCCGCACGGGGGAGTAGGATAGTGGCACACCTCCACCCCCACAGGAGCAGCCCATGTCACTGAAGTCATGGCTTCATCGCGTGGTCCCCCTGATGCTCTTGCTGATCCCTTCGCTCGCCGCCGCTCAGGGGATCGAGCCGGACCGCCAGCGCCTCCGGACCGCACTCGACGATATCCGCACCCTGCGCACGGAGTACGCGGAGGCCTTCAACAACAAGGATGCCGCTGCGGTCTCGGCGATGTATGCCGATGACGGCGTGATCATTCAGCCCGACGGATCGATGCTCTCCGGCGAGCAGATTCGCACCGCGATGGCGGAGCAGGCGTCCACCTGGCCGCATACGGTGGTCGCATCGGACACCGTACGCGTCTACGGCAGCACGGCGGTGGACATCGGGACGATCACGAACCATCCGGCGGGGGGCGGTGAGTCGAAGCAGCGATATGTCGCGGTCCTTCGGCGCGGCATGCGTGGCTGGAAGGTCGCCCACGTCGTGCTGGTGGACACGAAGTGAACTGACGGCCGCGGAGGTTCGCTTCCGGCGATCCCTCCGCGGCCCTCGTAGGTCCCTCCGCTCAGGCCGCTGAGCGACTTCCCGGCGTGCCGGCCTTCGTCCCCAGCGACACCGGCACGTCGGCCGTTCCGACCGTGCGCCAGATATTGTAGACGAAGAGATAGGCGCCGCCGGCCGAAAGGAGCGCGCCGGCGGCAAGCAGGACCGCACTTCCTGCATGGCCCTCCGGCCGGAGCACGAAGCCGGCAACCATGCCCGTC
>DASTYH010000148.1:0-3856 GCA_035765075.1 Gemmatimonadales bacterium | reverse complement strand
CACTTCCTCCTCGGCTTCAGCGAGGGGATCGGCGAGCGCACGACCGCCGACGCCCGCGAGATCGCCGCCGCGATCCGCCGCGGCGCCGACCAGCTGTACGCTTCCCTCGACGACCCGCGCGAAGGCACGATCCTCACGGTGGCGCGCGAAGCCGCCGCGGCGGCCGAGCGCGCGGCCCGCGAGACCGAGGACATCAGCGACTTCATGCGCGCCATGCTCCGCGAGGGCGAAGTCGCGCTGGCCCGGACGCCCGAGCTCATGGCCGCCCTGCGCGAAGCGGGGGTCGTGGACGCCGGCGGCATGGGATTCGTCCGGATGCTGGAAGGGGTCGTGCGCTGTATCCAGGGCGATCCGATCCTCCCCGCCGAATCGCTTCCATCGCCCGAGTATGCCCCGGCGGCCTTTGCCGAGATCGCGGTCGAGCGGGATTTCCAGTACTGCACCGAGGTGCTGGTGCGCGGCGAGGCACTTCCTCCCGCCAACGACGTCCGGAGCGCCATGCACGCCTTCGGCGGCTCGATCGTGGTGGCGGCGGTGGGCGACGTGCTCAAGATTCACGTGCACACCGATACGCCCGAGGCCGTCTTCGGCTTTGCGGCGCGCTGGGGGCGCGTCGATACCACCAAGGCCGAGGACATGCGGGCGCAGCACCGGCGGCTCGGGCACGATGACCGGCGTCCGGTGTCCGTGGTCACGGACAGCTCCGCCGACCTTCCCGATAGTGTCCTCGACCGGCACCACATCGCGCTGGTGCCGCTCCAGGTCATCTGGGGAGGCGAGACATTCCGTGACCGGGTCCAGCTCAAGCCCGAGGAGTTCTACCGCCGGCTTCGCACCAGCCGGGAGCTCCCCACGACCTCCCAGCCCAGCCCCGCCGACTTCGTCCGCGTCTTCCGGGACGCACGGCAGGAAGCGCATGACGTCATCGCCGTGCTCCTCTCCGCCGCCCTCTCGGGCACGTTCCAGTCGGGCCAGGCCGCGGTCCGCGCCGCGCTGCTGGATCGCATCCATCTCGTCGACAGCCGCTCCGCCTCGCTCGGCCTCGGCCTCCTCGCGCTCCGCGCGGCGGAGCTCTCCGAATCCGGAATGCCGGCCGCGGAGATCGTGGCCGAGCTGGAGCACATCCGGGAGCAGTCGGGAATGCTGCTGACGGTGGACCGGTACGACAACCTGATCCGCTCCGGACGGGTGAGCCGGGGAAAGGCGTGGCTCGGGGGGATGCTGGACGTCAAGCCGATCCTCACGCTGGACCCGAGCGGCCGCGTCATTCCGCTCGACCGGGTGCGGGGTCGGGAGAACCTCGTCCCGCGGGTCCTGTCGCTGCTGGAGCGGCGGCTCACGCCGCGTCCGCGGGCGGTCCGTTTCGGGGTGGTCCATACCGATGCGCCGGAGGTCGCGGAGCGCGTGCGCACCGCCCTCGTCGCCGCCTACCAGCCCAGGGACTGCTTCGTCACGCTCGCCACCGGCGTGCTGGGAACCCATGTAGGGCCGGGGGCCTGGGCGATCTTCTATCAGGTCGAGGACCGCCACCCGCACGCGCCCACCGGGGGCGCGCGCGCCTGATGGCACGGCACGTGCACCTTTTCGGGATGTGTACGTCATGGTGAAGAAGGCACTTCCCGAAGGGCTCCGCGTTGCGCTCGATGCCATCGAGGACCTGAAGGGCCAGCGGATCGTGATTCTCGACCTTCGCGGTCTGAATGACGCCACCGACTACTTCGTGATCGCTTCGGGCACCTCCGATGCGCACGTCCGCGGTATCGCGGAATCGGTGATGGAGAAGATGACGCGGAAGGGCTTCCGGACCCACCACGTCGAGGGGGTCGCCGGGGGTCGCTGGGTGCTGCTCGACTACGTGGATTTCGTGGTTCACCTGTTTCACCCGGAGACGCGGGCGTTCTACCAGCTCGAGCGACTCTGGAACGACGCCCCGGAGCTGCTTGCCGGCTCCTCCTGAAGAGGTCGCTATGCGCCGTCGCCCCCTGCGTGGGCCGCTCTGCTCGATCGCCGTGCTGCTCGCCGCGTCACTCCCTGCCCCGCTCGCCGCGCAGTACTTCGGGCAGAACAAGGTCCAGTACGAGGCCTTCGACTTCAAGGTGCTCGCGACCGAGCACTTCGACGTGTACTTCTACGAGCGCGAGCGCGTGGCCGCGGTGGACATGGCCCGGATGGCCGAGCGCTCCTATGCCCGCCTCTCGCGGGTGCTCAACCATGAGTTCCGCGAGCGCAAGCCGATCATCCTCTACGCCTCGCACTCGGACTTCATCCAGACCAACGCCACGCCGGGCGAGGTCGGCGAGGGCACCGGCGGCTTCACCGACTTCCTGAAGCACCGCAACATCTTCCCGCTGACCGGTTCGTATACGGACAACGAGGAAGTCCTGATGCACGAGATGGTGCACCAGTTCCAGTATGACATCTGGTCGGGCGGCAAGGCGGGGAGCGGACTCGCCACCATCATTGCGGTCAATCCCCCGCTCTGGTTCGTGGAGGGCATGGCGGCGTACCTCTCGCGCGGCCCCTACGACACCGAAACGACGATGGTCCTGCGCGACGCCGCGCTCGAGGGGAAGCTCCCCACCATCGACCAGATGACCAACGATCCGCGGATCTTCCCGTACCGGTTCGGCCAGGCACTGATGTCCTACATCGGCGAGCGGTGGGGAGATGAGGCGATCGGTGCGATCCTGCAGGGCTCCCGCGTGGGCGGGCTCGAGGCCGCCTTCCGGCGCACCACCGGTCTGACGTTTGCGCAGCTCTCCGACCAGTGGCGCGACGCGGTGCTCAAGAAATACCTCCCCGAGATCGGCAACCGGGTCAAGGCACGGGCCTTTGCCCAGCCGCTCCTCACCGAGGAGATCAGCGACGGCACGCTGCACCTGGCCCCCGCCCTCTCCCCGGACGGCAGCCGGGTGGTCTACTTCAGCGAGGCCGACTTCTACTTCGTCGACCTCTACATGGCGGACGGTCGGACCGGCAAGCGCCTTCGCCGCGTCTTCAAGTCCACGTTCAGCAGCAACTACGAGACGTTCCGCTTCATCAACTCGGCGGCGAGCTTCTCGCCGGATGGCCGCTTCGTGGCCGTGGCAGGCAAGCGTGGTCCCAAGGACGAGATCCTGATCATCGACGTCGAGCGGAATCGCCAGGCGGGGCGAATCAAGCTCGAAGTCGACGGGATCACGACGCCGGCGTGGAGCCCCGACGGGCGCCAGCTCGTCTTCACCGGGTATCAGGGCGGGATTTCCGACCTCTTCGTCGTGGACCGCGACGGAAGGAATCTCCGTCGGCTCACCAACGACAAGTACGCCGATTTCCACCCCGTCTGGTCTCCCGACGGGCGCACCATCGCCTTCTCGAGCGACCGGGGCGAGAGCACCAGCTTCGAGACGCTGCAGTTCGGCAACTGGCGGATCGCCACCTTCGATCTGGACATGGGCACCGTCCGGGTGCTCGATCAGATGGACGCGGGGCGCAATGTCAGTCCCCAGTGGTCGCCCGATGGCCGCTCGATCGCGTTCGTCTCCGACCGGAACGGGGTTGCCAACGTCTTCCTCTACGAGCTCGACGACAACCGGATCTTCCAGCTCACCGACCTCTATACCGGCGTGCAGGGCATCACCGGGCTCTCGCCCGTCCTCTCGTGGGCGCGCGATGCCGATCGCATGGCGTTCGTCTATTACGAGAACAACAAGTACGACGTGTACGCCATCGACGACCCGCGCTCGCTCCGGCGCGAGCCATGGCAGCCGCTTCCCGCCGCCCAGGTCGCGGCGCTCGCCAGCACCACCGCGGGCGTGAGCGCGGTCCCGGCCGCCGCGGCCGCGCAGCAGCCCGCGCAGGCGGGTGTCGGGGTGGG
>DASTYH010000147.1:0-4300 GCA_035765075.1 Gemmatimonadales bacterium | reverse complement strand
CTACTCCATGATGTTCATGGGCGTGGCGCCGATCGGCGCCCTCCTGGCCGGCCTGTCGGCCGAGCGGTTCGGCGCACCCGCCACCATTGCCGCGGGTGGCCTGGCGTGCGCGCTCGGCGCCATCGCGTTCAATCGCCGCCTTCCCGTGCTCGGCCCGGAGGTGCGGCGGCTGATCATGGCGCAGGAGGACGCCGGGAGCCGGGAGTAGGGGAGAGCAGCGGCTACTCGCGCTTCGCGGCGTAGTGTGCCCGAAGTCCGAGGAAGAGATGCCGGCGGGGCGCCGGCTCGAAGACGCGGCCGTTGAAGCCGTTGATCGTGACCGCTCCCACGTGGCTCTTCCCCGTCACGTTGCGCAGCTCCGAGAAGGGAACGAACGCAAGTGCCCCCGTGCCGAGCGTGCCGCTCAGCCGAAGGCTCACGACGCCTGCGCCCCAGCCCGCCGCCGCGATCGAGTTCGCGTCGTCGGCCCAGAGGCTCGAGGTCAGCGCGTGCTCCACCTCCGCCGCCCAGTCCCCCCTGACGACCCGGAGCGTCGAGCGGAGCGCATGCAGGGGAACGCCGGGAAGGCGGTTTCCGTCGAACGTCGCCCCGTCCGCGCCGTAATCGGTGAATCGGTAGTCGGCGAGCGTGTAGGCCAGCGCCACCGACCAGGCGGGCACGAGCCGCACTGTGGCCGCCGCTTCGGCGCCGCGCTGGCGCACGCGGCCGGCGTTCCGGAAGAAGGCGCGCCCGCCGATCTCCTCGAACTGCGTGATCGCATCGCGGACCCACGCGGAGAAGAGCGAGGCCGACCAGGTCACCGGGCCGCGCACCGATCGCGCGCCGAGCTCGAACGACGTGGCGCGCTGGGGGCCGAGCTCCGGGTTGATCCCCGCGCTGCCGTCCGGACGGTTGCCGAGCTCCGTCGTGGTCGGTGTCTCGAACGCGGTGGACACGCTCAGATAGCCCCGCACCGCGCGGCTCAGCTCCACGCTCGCGCCCCCCCGCCCGCTCCAGGCGGCGAGAACCCGCCGGCCGCCATCGTCACCGTCCGAGAGGAGCTCGTCCTCGACATCGAACTCGGTCCGGTCGTAGCGCGCACCGCCCTCGAGCAGCAGCCGGGGATGCGGCGACCAGTCGAGCTGCAGGAATGGCCCGAGCTCGCTTACCCGTTCCCGCTGGTCGACGAGGAGCGACCCCGCGGCGCTCCGGTTGCGCCGATCGTCCCGCATCGTCTGGACATCGAGGCCGCCGGTGAGTCGGACCGCCGCCCGGGCGCCGAGCCGGCGCGAGGCGTCGAGCCGGGCACCGAGCACCGCGCGCTCGAGACCGATGCGGATCCCGGTGGCCAGGGGATTATCGAGGTCGCGCCAGAGGGTGTAGGCCACCGCGCCGTACTCCCCCATTTCACCCCGGCGGCGCAGCTCGAGCGAGAGCTGCTGCTGCGTCACGGCCTTGCCCGCGGTGTTCGCCACGTTGTTCGGTGCCGCGGCGCGCGGATCGGCCGCGAGCTCCGCTTCCGTCAGTGCCCCCGGATTGTCGGCCCGTGGATGATCCGCGAGGGCGAGCCGCAGCGTCCCCACCGTGCCTGGGGCGACGGCGACCTCGAGCGAGCCGCTTGCCTGCCGCTGGTCGGCGGCGGAATGCTCCCGGAAACCGTCGGTGGTCAGGCGGCTCACGATGACGACGGCCGACCAGCGCTCCCGCCGCGCCGAGCTGCGCGAGCGCCACCGCAGCGTTTCGAACGCGCCGGCCTCCACCTCGGCCGACTGGGCGAAGGGCGCCGGATCCGCCCCCCGGGAGCGGAGCGCAACGACGCCGCCCGACGCATTCCCATGGAGGGCGGAGGCGGCCCCCCGCAGCACTTCGACCCGGGCGAGATCGGCGTAATCGACGTTGGTGAACTGGGTCTGCCCGTCAGGGAGTGTCTGGGGCACGCCGTCGAGCAGAACGCGCACGCCGCGAGAGCCGAAGTTCGCCCGGCTCCCGAAGCCCCGGATCGAGAGTCGCTGGTCGAGCGAAAAATTGTAGCGATTCGCGACGAAGACCCCGGGGACGGCGCCGAGGAGGCCCTCCACGCCGTCGAAGGGACCGGTTCCGAGGGTACCGGCATCGAGGACGGTCACGGCCGCGGGGAGGCGTTCGAGCGGCTCCGCGGTGCGGGTGGTCGTCACCGTGATCGGCTCGACCTCCACCGCGGGCGCCCGGGTGGAATCGGTCACCTGCGCCGCAAGAGGGGCCGCGGCAAGGAGCGCGGTGGCCACGGCAGGTCCGGACCGGCGGGCGCGATGCGGAGGCATGCCCCAACTTAGCGGGAAGCGCATGAAGAACGCTTCAGCCGTGGTTAACCGCAGAATCAGCGCAACACGGCGAGATTACGGCAGACCCGAGGACGTGAAACGTACCTGATGCAGAGACTCCGGATTCCCCCGTCGCTCCGATGGACCGCGGTCCATCCGGCCCTGACCGTGGCACTCCTGCTCCTTGCAGGAGCCGCCAGGGCGCAGGCCGGCGCACCGATCGCGGCGGACTCACTGCGCCTCACGCTCAATCTCCCGGCCTACCGGCTGACGGTCCGCATGGGGGACTCGGTCGTGGCGGAATACCCGGTGGCGATCGGCGCCCGGGCCTTCCCGACGCCGGTGGGCAGTTATCTGATCGCCGCGGTGGAGCTCAACCCGGCGTGGGTGCCGCCGGAGAGCGACTGGGCGCGCGACAGGGAACCGATGCCCCCGGGGCCACGCAACCCGATGGGGCGCGCCAAGCTCGAGTTCCGGCCGACCTACTTTCTCCATGGTACACCGGAGCCGCAGTCGGTGGGCTCACCGGCATCCCATGGCTGCGTCCGGATGCGCAATCCGGACGTGCTCGATCTCGCGCGGCGCGTGCTCGCCTGGGGGAGACCCGACGTTGCCGACAGCACCGCCGCCCGCTGGCTCGCCGACACGCGCACCCGGCGGAAGCTCCCGCTCGATCGTGCGGTGGCGATCGACGTGCAGTATGATCTGCTCGAGATCCGGAACGACCGGATCCACATCTATCCCGATCCGTACCGGCTGCGGAGCGATTCGACCGATCTCGTCGCCCAGGATCGGCTCGCTGCCGGATTCGCCCCTCGCCGGGTCGCCCCGGGGACGGCCGCCCGGCTCCTCGACCTCGCGGCGCCCGGGGCGATCGTGATCGAGCGGGAGACGCGCCGCGTGGAGGTCGGGAACGGGAAGACGCCGTGACGGCGCTGGGTTGAAGGGGGTTTCGCGGGGGCTTCACCCTTCCTTCACCTCGCCGGGAGCACCTTGCAATGCCGGCCGCGGCACCCCCACCGATGGTGATGTGCCGCTGCCGAAATCTGAGGCCGCAGCCAGGAACCGGATTCCGCCGAGGTGACCATGAAAGTCTCGAGCCTGATGACCTCGCCCGTCGTGTCGGTGCGAGAGGATGCAACGGTCGGCGAAGCGGTGCTCACGCTCTCCGACCAGCACGTGAGCGCTCTCCCCGTGGTAGACTCCACAGGGCGGCTGATCGGCCTCATTTCCGCCTCGGACATCCTGCAGGCGGAAGGGGAGGCCGGCGACGCGGCGAGCCGTGAGCGGCTCCTCGAGAGCACCACCGTGAGCGAGATCATGACGCGCGGCGTGATCACCATCGGGCCCGATACCGCCGCGCGAGATGCCGCCCGCCAGCTGCTCTACTCCGGCGTGCACCGCCTGATCGTAGCGGTGGATGACCGGCCGGTCGGCGTGCTCTCCCAGACCGACCTGGTCGCTGCGATGGCGGTCGGCAAGGTCTGACGAAGGAAAGGAGACTTCCGTGCTGCGCAGAGTGATGGTGCCGCTCGACGGGTCGCCGCTTGCCGACCTCGCCGTCGATCCCGCCGCCGCGCTCGCGGCCCGGCACGGCGCGCATCTCGAGCTCGTGACGGTCTTCCAGCCACTCGGCGCGACCGAGGTGGTGGAGCGCGCGGACCGCGAAGCGCTGGCCGCTCACCTCGGGCGGTGGCAGGCCGACGTGGAGCGCCGGTGGCACATCCGCCCCGACGTCGCGGTGATTCCGGGGGGAGCATCGACGGCCGAGGCGTTGGCCGACCATGCTGCCAGGACCGCCGCCGATCTCGCCGTGATGACCACCCACGGGCGCGGCGCCACCGGGCGGGCGTGGTTCGGGAGCGTTGCCGATCAGCTCATTCGACTGATCGGTTGTCCCGTGCTCCTCGTCCGGCGGACAACGCCGGAGAGCGTCAGCCGCTTCCACCGCATTCTCGTGCCGCTCGACGGGAGTGTGGCCGCAGAGGCGGGCCTCCGCGACGCGGAGGCGGCAGGGGGAA
>DASTYH010000146.1:0-5759 GCA_035765075.1 Gemmatimonadales bacterium | reverse complement strand
CCCCCTTGCTCCCCGCCCCCGAATCCCATACAGATACTCCCGTGCCCCCCTTCGCCCGAGCTGCCTCCTACACCGCCGGCGCCAAGCCGCCGCCGCTCTGGTCCCGGCCGGACCCGGCGCTGGCCGCCGCCGGTATCGAGGGCGAGCTCGTCGTCGCGCGGGTGCGCGCGTTCGCGATGGCGCTCCTTCTCATCGCGCCCACCTGGAACCTGATCCACGCCGCGCACGATCCGGTGCACATCGCCGGGTTCAGCGTCACGCTCACGGCGGCGCTCGTGAGCTGGGGGATCCTCTGGGCGCTCCGGCACGGGCGGTGGCGGCCGTGGATCGGGTTCGCGTCGAGCGCGTTCGACGTGACCATGGTGAGCACCGCCCTCGCGAGCTTCCTCGTGGTCGGTTCGCCGATGGTGGCGCTCAACTCGAAGGTCACCTTCGAGATGTACTTCCTGGCCATCACCGCCACGAGTCTCCGCTACGATGCGCGCATCTGCATGGCCTCCGGCCTCCTCGCCGTCGCGCAGTACGGCGGGCTCTGGGCCTTTGCCGAGTCGAGGTTCGACCTGCACGCGCCCAGGTTCGTGGCTGCCGCCGGTCCCTATCTGCCGGTGGACCTCTGGACCCGGCTCATCCTCCTCGGCATCGCCACCGTGCTCGCGGTGACGCTCGTGCGGCGCGCCCAGCGGCTCCTCTACCTCGCCGCCCGCGACCGGCTCACGGGCGTCTACAACCGGGGCCACTTCGACCGCGCGATCGTCACCGCGCTCGAGCTCGCGAGCCGCTCCGGTGCGCCGCTCTCGCTCGCCATCCTCGACATCGACCACTTCAAGCGGATCAACGACGAGCATGGCCACGCGTCGGGGGACCTGACGATCCGCGCCGTCGCCGCCCATCTCTCGAACGCGATGCGGCGGACCGACGTGGTGGCGCGCTATGGGGGCGAGGAGTTCGTCGTCCTCATGCCGGGGATCACGCCGGACGTGGCGCGCGAGCGGATCGAGGCGCTCCGCGGGGAGCTCGCCGCTCGGCCGCTCGACCTCGGCAACGGCCACGTCCTCACCGTGAGCTTCAGCGCCGGCATCGCCGGCTCCCCCGCCGACGGCGAGAACGCCACGCCCGACGCCCTCCTCTCCGCCGCCGACATGCGCCTCCTCGCGGCGAAGCGGGATGGACGGGGGCGGGTCTACGGCACCGACCGGAGTCCCGAGCGCGTTACGGCACTGTCTCCCTGATCCCTGGTGTCGGGCGGGCGAGATCGGGGCCGGGATGGTAAAGGGAAATCCGCAGATTACGCAGATTTACGCAGATTGATCGGGACGCCGGAGCGGCAGGGGGAACCCACAACAACGCTTGCTGTGGTCTCCCGCCGGATGGTTCCGGTGCGTTCCGATCAATCTGTGGAATCTGCGTAATCTGCGGATTGTTTTTTCGGTACGAAGCAGGGGCGGGCGCGGGGGCCCGCCCCTGCCGATATTGCGGCGCCGTCCGACCGTCCGACCGTCCGACCGTCCGACCGTCCGACCGTCCGACCGTCCGACCGTCCGACCCCGTATAATCCGCCCATGCGCCAATTCGCGATTGCCGCTCTCGTCGTCGCCGCCGTCGTCTGGATCGGCGTGGCCGCCCTGCTCAAGGCGAGCGAGCGATCGCTGATCTACGTTCCCGGCGATCGTGAGGTGCCGGAGCCGCATCCGTCCTTTGCGCTTCGGCACCGGTCGATCGAGTTCCTCACCGCCGACAGCGTCCTCCTCCACGCCTGGATCATTCCCGCCGCTCCCGCCGCTTCCGCCCCTCCCGCCGACTTCTGGCTCCTCATCGCCCACGGCAACTACGGCAGCATCGGCTTCGGGGAGCGGCCCGAGTTCTACGCCGCGGCGCGCGACATCGGGCTCAACCTCCTCGCCTTCGACTACCGCGGCTTCGGCCGGAGCGGGGGCCGGCCGGGCGAGGAGGGGCTCTATCGCGACGCGGAGGCCGCGTACCGCTACCTCACCGATTCGCTGCAGGTCCCGCCCCGCCGGATCGTACTCTTCGGCCACTCCCTCGGCACCGGCGTCGCCACCGAGCTCGCCACCCGCGTCCCCTCGGCAGCGCTGGTGCTCGAGGCGGCGTACACCTCGATCCCGGACATCGGACAGGCGGCGTATCCGTGGCTCCCGGTGAAGCTGCTGGCGGGCGAGCGGTTCGAGACGATCGACAGGATCGGACGGGTGACGGTGCCGAAGCTGCTCCTGCACTCACCGGAGGACGAGATCGTTCCGTACGAGCACGGCAGGCGGGTCTACGAGGCGGCGAGCGGCGAGAAGCGGTTCGTGACGGTGCGGGGCGGGCACGCGGGAGCGTTCAGCGAGGATCGGGAGACGTACTTCGGGGCGATCAGCGAGCTGCTGAAAAGCCTGCGGTGAGGGGGTGAGTCTGGGGGCAGGGAGGGAAGGGACAATCCGCAGATTACGCAGATTACGCAGATACCATTTCAGCATCTGTCGTGTGGTCTCCCTCCCCCTCGGTCCCGATCAATCAGCGAAATCTGCGTAATCTGCGGATTTCTGTTGTTGCCTTTCGGCACTCGAACTTATCCGATGCGAACCGCTGGTTCTGCCGTGTGCGGCAACGCGCAGGGAGGCCGGGTTACATCGGAGCGAGTCCGCTTCAGCGGACCCCAGCCCGCGCGGCTTCTCGCGGCTGAAGCCGCGGCTCGGCTCAGGGCCCTTGAAAGGGCCTGGCGCCTGACGATCGCCACGCTCCGTGGCGCCCCGCCGCGCGAGGCCCCAGGGGTGGCGACTGGAGTTGCCGATTGGCGATCGCAAATGATCGCGATGCAGGAGAGGAACACGGGAGCCCAGGGCGCATCGGAGCGAGTCCGCTTCAGCGGACCCCAGCCGAGCCGCGGCTTCAGCCGCGATAAAGCGCGAGGATCGGCCTTCGTCCCCCGCAAGTCGCCGAAGGCGACGCTGTCGCAATTCGGACCAGGATGCGTTCCCCGGATCCGACAGTCTGCCTCGGCAGCCGTTATCCATCCGTCATGCGACACCGGCTCTACTTTCATGTCTCCTGGACGACGAGCGATCGTGAGCCGACGATCACGGCACAGTTCGCCCGATTTCTCGCGCGTTTCCTTCCACTGATTGCGAGGCAGGAGCGAGCCAACGTCCTCGCGTTGGGCGCGGTGCGCACGCACCTCCATCTCGTGGTGCGGGTGAACCCCGCCACATCGCTTTCGAGACTGATCCAGCGATGGAAGGGTGGGAGCTCCCTGATTGGAAATCGCGATGGGATGGGCGGCGCCGGCCGGATCCGCTGGGCCAAAGGCTGCAACATCGAATCCGTGAGCCCCCGGGCGCTCGCCGATGCCATGGCGTACGTGCGCCGCCAGGCGCAGCGGCATCCGGGAGAGGCAATCCCTGACCTGGGCGACCTGTGCCTCGAGAGCCCGGTGCCCCCCTCGAGCGGGTCGCCTTCGGCGACCTGGGGGGAGAAGAGCGATGATCGCGCGCCTTCTCGCGGCTGAAGCCGCGGCTCGGCTGGGGTCCGCTGAAGCGGACTCGCGCCGATGCGCGCCGAGTTGGCCCTCACCTGGCACATATCCCGATCGGCCATCGCTCTGGCGATCCCTCGACCCGCGCCGGTTGCCAGACAGCGCACTGAAGTGCCGCGACGCGCCAGGGAGCGTGGCAATCGATCTGAGCCAGGCCCTTTTCAAGGGCCCTGAGCCGAGCCGCGGCTTCTCGCGGCTGAAGCCGCGGCTCGGCTGGGGTCCGCTGAAGCGGACTCGCGCCGATGCGCGCCGAGTTGCGTCTTACCCAGGGAGGCCTGGCAATCGATGTGAGCCAGGCCCTTTCAAGGGCCCTGAGCCGAGCCGCAGCTTCAGCCGCGAGACGCGCGGGACTTGCTCCGATTTCGCGTCAGCCGCGACTCGTTCCGAACCGCGACCTGGCCCGTGCCCGCGCCTTGGCCGCTTCCACGTCCCGGTCGCGCGGCGGTGCCGACGTGACGAGTGAGCTCAGCAGCGTGCGCGCGACCTCGACCGTCTGCTCGACTGCCCGCTCGAATGCCGCCTCGTTTGCCTGCGATGGCTTGTTGAATCCGCTGAGCTTTCGCACGAACTGAAGCGATGCGGCGCGGATCTCCTCGTCGGTGACGGGCGGGTCGAAGTTGTAGAGGGTTCTGATATTGCGGCACATGAGCAGCTCGAAGTTCAGGGATCGGCCGGCAGCTGCTGGAATATGGCCGCACGACCAGCCAGGCGCCTCCCGGTTGTCTACTCGGCTGTTCGTTCCCCTCCGTCGCCCCGATCAATCTCCGTAAATCTGCGTAATCTGCGGTTCTCTGTTGTTCCAGCCCTGGCGCCGGAGCTCCTCCGTACGACCCGATCAATCTGCGCTCAGCAGTTTCTCCGCGCCGGCCGCAGGATGCTGACGGCGAACCACACCACGGCACCCACCCAGACCCCGTACACGACGATCCGCACCGGGTGCCACGCGATCTCGGTCACCACGCCCGCGCTCGCGCCGGTGGCGCCCAGGATCGTCCGGCTCAGCTGTTCGGCGGTGAACCACCCCCAGAGGATCGCCGCCCAGATGAGGCCGGCGCGGGTGATGGGGCCGGGGCGCATGGCCCGGGGAAGGCGGCGGACGTTCATGACGCCGACCACGAGGGCAAAGACGAACATGCTCGAGATGGTGAACGGCCCCGCGACGAGGAGCAGGAAGTCAGGCTGCATCCGTTCGAGCGCGTCGCCGCCCACCCAGCTCGCCACGATGATCGCGGCCGATGCGCCGACGAGAAGCGTGAGCATGATGAGGAAGGCGCGCTGCAGGGTCCAGAATTGCGTCTTCCGGCCGTAGCGCTCGTAGAAGACCGTTCCGCAGATCCGCGTCACCGTGTCCACGATCCCCACCTGCGTGCTGAAGAGGACCAGCGCTCCGCCCAGGAGGAACGCCACCTCGAGCCAGAGTCCTCCCGCCCGCGCCAGCTGCTGCGCCTGCAGCGTCACCATCTCCCCCAGCCGGCCGGCGAGGTGCGTGTTGCCCGTGCCGAGCGTCGCGGTGACGACGAGCGAGGTGATCACGACGCTCGCGATGATGAGGAGCGCAAAGGTGACGAGGAGCTCGGTGCGCGCCACCCGGATCCAGGCGCGGAAGCGGGCGAGCGCCGTGGCGTCGGCGGTGGAGAAGACGTAGCCGGTGGGGCTCACCCGCTCGTTCTCGCCGCGAATCCCGGCGATCCGGCCCTGGTACGCCGCCATCCCGAACCCCTTGTCGCGGAGCCAGAGCGACTGCGCGAGGAGGAGGGTGCCGCCGCTCCCCGCGTACGCCACCGCGATGAGGAGGGTGGGGAACTGGCTCCCGTGCAGGAGTGCCGGAGGGGCGTTGCCGATCGAGGCGGCGCCCTTCGCGAGCGCCATGGCGTCGCCGGGGAGGATCCCCACGACGAGGAGCACCACGGCGAGGAGCGGGAAGAAGAGGAGCACCAGCGCGATCTCGAACCGCTCGAGCGCGTTGTAGACGATCGTGCTGACGCCGAGGGCGAGGTAGATCACCAGCAGCATGAGGAGGGCGATCGGCTGCCAGGGGATCGCCTGGCCGGTGAGGAGCGTGACGATCCGCCCGGTGAACTGCGCCGACTCGGAGGCCCAGCCGGGCCAGAGGAAGCTCGCGAGCGTGGCGATGACGAAGAACCAGGGCCAGAGCGCGCGGCGTCCGAGCCGTGCCATCCCGCCGAAGACCGACTCGCCTGTGGCGATCGTCCACCGCTCGATCTCG
>DASTYH010000145.1:0-2587 GCA_035765075.1 Gemmatimonadales bacterium | reverse complement strand
GCTCCGCGGGCCCGCAGTCGGCCGCGCCCTCGAAGGCCTCCTCGATCGGGTGCTCGACGATCCCTCCCTCAACGAGCGCGATCGCCTCCTGACGCTCGCGCGCGAGTACCTGTGACCCCATTTCTCTTCGCGGTCCTCGCCGCCCTCGGGAACCTCACCGGGGGACTGCTCGTCGTTCGCCATGCCCGGACCGGCATGCGGGTCGTCGAGCTCTTCGTCGCGTTCGGCGCCGGGTTCATGGTGTCCACCGTGGTGCTGGCGATGCTGCCCGAGGCATTCGGCCAGGAGCGCGCGCCCCTCTACGTGCTGGCGGGTTTTCTCGCCGTGCACCTTGCGCAGCACGTGCTGACTCCGCATTTCCACTTCGGGGAGGAAACCCACCGGGTGAGCGCCACGGCCGGGATCTCGGCGCTGGCGGGCCTCTCGCTCCACACGTTCTTCGACGGCGTGGCCATCGCGAGCGGCTTCACGGTCTCCGGCGGGCTTGGCGTCCTCGTCTTCCTCGCCGTGCTGCTGCACAAGCTCCCCGAGGGGGTCACCATGGCGAGCGTGATGCTGGCGGGCGGGCAGGGGCAGCGGCGCGCCCTCGCCGCGGCCGGACTCCTCGGCCTCGCCACCATCGCGGGCGTGCTGCTCACCACGGTGGCGGCCCCCCTCGGCGCCCATGGACTGGCGATCTCCGCGGGGGTGACGCTCTATGTGGCCGCGTCCAACCTGGTGCCGGAATTCCAGGCCAAGCGCGGCTGGCCGACCGCCGTGGCGTTCTTTGGCGGCTCGGCGGCATTCCTGATCACCCGCATGCTCCTGGAGCGCCTGCTCCCGCACCCCTGATGGCCTTTCGTCCCGACGACACGCTCTTCTCCGCGGTCGCACCTACCCGGCCGCTCGCCGCCCGGATGCGCCCCGCGACGCTCGACGAGTACGTCGGCCAGGAGCACATCCTCGCGCCGGGCAAGCCCCTCCGCGAGGCGATCGAGCGGGGAACGCCCGGCTCCATCATCCTCTGGGGACCGCCCGGGAGCGGAAAGACGACGCTCGCGTCGGTCATTGCGGGAGCGACGGGGCGCGTCTTCGTCCCCTTCAGCGCCGTGAGCGAAGGGGTGCCCCGGATCCGCGAGATCGTGAGCCAGGCGCGCGAGCGGCTCGCGACCGGCGATCGCCAGACGATCCTCTTCATCGACGAAATCCACCGCCTGAACAAGGCGCAGCAGGACAGTCTCCTCCCGCCCACCGAGGAAGGGATCATCACGCTCATCGGGGCGACGACCGAGAACCCGAGCTTCGAGATCAACGGCGCGCTGCTCTCCCGGACGCGGGTCTTCGTCCTCCAGCCGCTCACCGCAGCCGAGGTCGAGCTGCTCGTCCGCCGCGCCCTCGCGGACCGCGAGCGGGGTCTCGGCGCCGAGGGGCTCACGCTCGCCGACGATGCCGCGGCCCTCATCGCCGAGGAGGCGGATGGCGACGCCCGGCGCGCGCTCACCGTGCTCGAGGCGGCGGCGGCACACGCGGGTCGCGGGGGCACGATCACCGTGGAGGCCGCGCGCGAGGCGATGCAGAAGCGCTTCGCGCGATACGACAAGGCGGGGGAGGAGCACTTCAATCTCCTCAGCGCCTATCACAAGTCCCTCCGGGGGAGCGACCCCCAGGGCGCCCTCTACTGGATGGCGCGGATGCTGGACGGTGGCGAGGATCCGATGACCCTCTTCCGCCGCGCCATCGCCATGGCGGCGGAGGACATCGGTCTCGCCGATCCCAACGCGCTGCAGCTCGCGGTGGCTGCCCGGGACGCATTCCACATGCTGGGCCCCCCGGAGGGTTACCTGCCGCTCGCCGAGATGACGATCTACCTCGCCACGGCGCCCAAGTCGAACAGCGCGAAGCGGGCGCTCGATGCCGCGCTCGAGGCGGCGAAGGAGACGCCGGCGGCGCCGGTGCCCATGCATATCCGGAACGCACCGACCGGCCTCATGAAGGAGCTCGGGTACGGGCGGGGCTACCGCTACGCCCACGAGTCGCCGGACGCGTATTTCCCCCAGGAGTACCTCCCCGATGTCCTCCGGGGGAGGCAGTTCTACGAGCCGGGTCCCTTCGGATTCGAGAAACGGGTGGCGGAGCGACTCGCCTGGTGGGCCGAACGGCGCGCCGAGCGGGAGGCCGGAGAGAAGGAGTAGTGTGACGGCGGGCACGGAGCGGCGTGGCACGGGGGGTGCTTAGTAGACGACACGCGCGGCACCCCGTCCGCGGGGAGGCGGTGGGGCGATCCACCTGATTACACTTCACCAGAGGATGCTCCGATGAACCCACGACTTCTCGCCCTCTCGCTCGCTGCGGCCGCCGCGGGGCTCGGCTGCTCCGGCATTCCGGGCACCTTCCTCGATCCCGAAGTCCGGCTCAACGAGGTCGTGGTGCGCGGCGTAGGACTCACGGGCGGGTCGATGGACCTGGTGGTGGCCATCTACAATCCGAACGGATATTCGCTGCGGGGCACCAAGCTGGAGGTGGGCTTCGACGTGGAAGGCTCGCACGTGGGCGACATCACCTATTCCGACGAGTTCCAGGTCCAGGAGCGGGACACCACGACGGTGGT
>DASTYH010000144.1:0-14850 GCA_035765075.1 Gemmatimonadales bacterium | reverse complement strand
GGCGAGCTGCGCGACGAGGACGTCGCCTGGCTCGCGCACGCCGCGCGGCGGGCCGATTACGTCGTCGTGACCGAGCAGGATGCGGTGAAATTGCGCGACCGCTGGCCCGCCCGCGTGGCCGAGCCGCTGGTGGCGATGCTGGACCTTACGTGGGAAACCAATGGCGACGCCGTCGCCGCCGGGCTCGACGCACTGATTGCGCCCGTCAACCGAGTCTGACCCTCTGCGCAGGACCGTGGATCCCGTCCATCCCATGACCACCCCAGGTACCGTCAAGATCATCCGTCCGGAAAAGGACACCTTCCTCTCCGAGGAAAACCCGTTCGAGGCCATGATGTCGCGCTTCGACTTCGCGGCCGACAAGCTCAGTCTCGATCCGGGTCTCTACAAGATCCTGCGCCATCCCGAGAAGCAGATCATCGTCTCGGTGCCAGTGCTGCGGGACAACGGGGAGGTGGATGTCTACACCGGCTATCGCGTTCTGTACAACACCTCGCGTGGTCCCGCCAAGGGCGGGATCCGGTTCGACCTCAACGTGTCGCTCGACGAAGTCACGGCGCTCGCCGCGTGGATGACGTGGAAGTGCGCGGTGGTCAACATCCCCTTCGGAGGGGCCAAGGGCGGTGTCATCTGCGATCCCACCGTCATGTCGCCGGGTGAGCTCGAGCGGATGACCCGCCGCTACACGTCGGCCATCATCGACACGCTCGGGCCCGACTCGGACGTCCCCGCGCCCGACGTGAATACGAACGAGCGCGTGATGGCCTGGATCATGGACACCTACTCCATGCACAAGCGGCATACGGTGACCGCCGTCGTCACCGGCAAGCCGGTATCCATGGGCGGCTCGCTCGGCCGGCGCGAGGCCACGGGTCGCGGCTGCATGTTCTCCACCCGGGAAGCGCTCCGGCGGCTCGGCATGCCGATGAAGGGCGCGCGGATCGCCGTACAGGGTTTCGGGAACGTCGGCTCCGTGGCCGCCCAGCTGCTGGCGGAGCAGGGCGCCAACATCGTGGCCGTGAGCGACAAGTCGGGCGGGATCTACAACGCCGCCGGGCTCGATCTCCCGGACGTCTTCAAGTGGGTCCGCGAGAAGCGACTGCTGAGCGGCTACCCCGGCGCCGAAGTCGTCACCAATTCGCAGCTGCTCACGCTTCCCTGCGACGTGCTCCTCCCGGCGGCGCTCGAGAACGTGATCACCAGCAAGAACGCCAAGGACATCCAGGCCCGGATCATCTGCGAGGGGGCCAACGGCCCGACGACGGCCAATGCGGATCGCATCCTCGAGGAGAAGGGGGTGTTCGTCGTGCCGGACATTCTCGCCAACGCCGGCGGCGTGACGGTGAGCTATTTCGAGTGGGTGCAGGACCGCGGCGGCTACTTCTGGGACGAGGAGACGGTGAATCACCGCCTCGAGCGGATCATGGTCCAGTCCTTCGACGAGGTCGTCGGCATGGCGGAGCGACACAACGTGAGCAACCGGATCGGCGCCTACATGCTGGCGATCGAGCGGGTCGCGGAAGTGCATCGCCTCCGCGGACTGTATGCCTGATGGACATCACGCTGCTCGCGGTAGGCAAGCTTCGCCCTGCCTACCGCGACGCGGCTGACGAGTACGCGCGCCGGATCGCGCGGCACGTCCGGCTCAGGGAAATCGAAGTGCGCGAGGCGGCCCGCGCACCGGGCCCCGCGGCGCAGCGGGAGGAGGAGGCGGAGCGCCTCCGCGCTCGCCTCCCCGCCGGGGCGACGCTCGTGGCACTCACGCGCGAGGGGGCAGGGTGGACGAGCGAGGAGCTCGCCCGCCGGCTCGGCGGGTGGCGCGAGGCCGCACGGCCCCTCGCCTTCGTCATCGGCGGCTCCCACGGACTGGCGGATTCCCTCATCGCCTCGGCCGCCTTCCGCTGGAGTCTCGGTCCCGCGACGCTCCCGCACGAGCTCGCCCGCGTCGTGGTCCTGGAGCAGATCTACCGCGGCTTCACGATACTCCGAGGGGAGCCATATCATAAGGGTGGACGAAGCAGGGAATAGCGTCTCGTCCACCGTCCACCGTCCACCGTCGACCATCCCCATGCCCGAGTGGTTCGAAGAGTGGTTCAACGACGAGTACCTCGCGCTTTATCCGCATCGGGACGAGGCGGATGCGGCGCAGCTCGTCGGCCTGCTCCGGCGCGAGATCGGCTGGGACGCGGGATGGCGGGTGCTCGATGTGGCGTGCGGGCCCGGACGCCACGCGCGCGCCCTGGAAGAGGCGGGCGCCCGATGTTTCGGGCTGGATCTCTCGATGACTCTCCTGCGGCGGGCCCGGGAGCTGACCGCGGCTCCGCTCATCCGGGCCGACATGCGGCGAATCCCCGTCCGCGCCCGGTCGATGGACCTGACCCTGAATCTCTTCACCAGCTTCGGCTACTTCGCCCATGACGCCGAGCATCGACTCGCCATGAATGAGATGGCGGCGACCGTTCGCCGCGGAGGCTGGTTCGTCATCGACTTCCTGAACGCCGAGCGGGTCGAGGCGACGCTCGTGACCTCCGAGATGGCGGTGCTCGGCGGAAACCGCGTGACCATCACCCGCGATCTCCCCGAGGGCGCGAGGTTCGTGCGGAAGCGCATGGAGACGACCGACGGCCGAGCCTGGGAAGAGCGCGTTCGCCTCTTCCGGCCCGAGGAGCTGGAGGCGATGCTCACCGACGCCGGCATCCGCGTCGTCACGAGGTTCGGGGACTACGCCGGCGGCCGCATCGGATCCGATGCGCCCCGGGCAATCCTCATCGGCCGGAGCGCATGACGTTCCGCGTCCTCACCACGCCGATCGCGCCCCCGCCGGCAGCGCCCGCCCAGCGAACCGGGGGCGTGGACCCCGCCATCACCGACGGCTTTCTGCGTCGACCGGGCCTCGAGTCTCAGCTCGCGCGGCTCGCCGATCCCCGGGTGCTCGTGGTCACGACCGGCCAGCAGCCGGCGCTCTTCACCGGCCCCGTGTACACGGTCTACAAGGCGCTCTCGGCCGCCGCCCTCGCGCGCGCGCTTGAGGTCCGGTGGGAGCGCCCGGTGGTGCCGGTCTTCTGGATCGCGGGGGACGATCACGACTGGACGGAAGCCCGCAGCGCCTCCTGGCTCGGCGCCGACGACACGCTCGTCACCGGTCAGCTTCGCGATCGACCGGCCTCGGCGCCGATGGCGCCGCTCGCCCGGGAGCCGCTCGG
Source organism: Gemmatimonadales bacterium (assembly GCA_035765075.1). Taxonomy (GTDB): domain Bacteria; phylum Gemmatimonadota; class Gemmatimonadetes; order Gemmatimonadales; family GWC2-71-9; genus CAMLLJ01. The sequence continues at coordinate 11,647 of DASTYH010000144.1, read as the reverse complement.
GCCGGAGGTGAGCGAGGCTCTCGCGCTGCTGGACCGGACGCTTGCCGGGCTCCCCGAGCGGGACCGGACGCTGGCATGGCTCGCGCCGCATTTCCGGCCCGAGGAGACGGTGGCGGCGGCCACGGCGGCGGCGCTCGCCGATCTCCTCGCCCCGTTCGGCATCGTCTGCTTCGATTCGACGGCGGCTCCGGTCAAGCGCGCCGGCGCCCGGCACCTCGTGAAGGCGCTGGGGCTCGCCGCCGATCTCGACCGGGATCTTGGCCGGCGCGCTACCGAGCTCGCCGGAGAGGGCCACGACCCGGGCGTCCTGGTTGGCGATGGCGCCACGCTGGTCATGCTCGACGGGGAGCGGGGAAGAGACCGCCTCGTGCTCGGCGACCGGGCGTTCCAGACGAGGCGGGGCGGCGAACGCTTCACGCTCGACCAACTGCAGGCGATCGCCGCCGAGACGCCCCAGCGGCTGTCCGCCAACGTCCTCCTCCGTCCCGTGCTCGAGAGCGCGCTCCTCCCTACGGTGGCCTACTGCGCGGGGCCCGGGGAGCTCCGGTACCTGCCGCTTGCCGCGCCCCTCTTCGAGCGACTGCGGGTTCACCGGCCGGCGCCGGTCCCGCGCTGGTCGGGACTGGTGGTGGACGCGCATGTGGACCGGGTGGCGCGAAAGTTCGGAATCCCCATATCCGCCCTCGCCGATCCGGCGCAGGATGTGGCCGCCCGAGCCACCCGTGAGCGCCTCCCCCAGGAGACCAGCGAATCGCTTCGTACGCTCGCAGCGGAGCTCGAGCGGCGCTACGCCGAGCTCACCCGTCAGGTGGCCGCACTCGATCCGACGCTCGAGCGACCGGTGGACGGCGCGCTCCGCCGCTCCCTCGACGCCCTCGACCGGGTGAGCCGGAAGCTCGAGCGGAGCGTACGCCGTCGGCACGAGACCGAGCTGCGCCAGCTGCTCCGCGCGCGCACCGCGCTCCTGCCGGCCGGGCATCGGCAGGAGCGGATCCTCACGGCAGCATCGTTCCTGGCGCGCCACGGGCCGGCGGTCTTCGACGAGTGCGCGCATGCGGCCTCGGGCTGGTACCGACACGCCCTTGAAGGGCGCCCGGTTCCCGCGTAGGCTTTCACCATGTGGATCATCGGGCTCGTCCTCCTCCTCGCGCTGCTCATCCCGGTGCTGGGCATCATCATCGATTCTCCGATCGGCCGGGCGCTCGCGCGGCGCCTCGAGGGGCCCGAGCCGGTGAATCCCGCCCTCGCGGAGCTTGCCCGCAAGGTAGAGCTGCTCGAGTCGGAGGTGGACGACCTCACGCGGAACGTGGACTCGCTGCGCGAGGACAACGCCTTCCTCACCCGGCTCATCGAGGACGCGCCGGCCAGGCGCCCACTGCCGCCCGCCTCCGGATCCTGACCGCTCCCGCGCGGGGCCGGCTCCCGGCTGCCATGGTCGCGGCAGGTATCCTGACCAGCCGCCTCTCGGGACTCGCGCGCAGCTCGGTCGTCGCCCACTTCCTCGGCAACGGGCCGGTCGCCAGCGTCTGGACCGCCGCCTTCCGCATTCCGAACCTGCTCCAGAACCTCTTCGGCGAGGGGGCGCTCTCCGCCTCGTTCATTCCGGTGTATGCCGGACTCGAGGCCCGCGGCTCGCGCGAGGAGGCACGACGGCTCGCGGGTGCGGTGGCCGCCCTGCTCGGCCTCGTGGTGACGGGGCTCGTCGTCATCGGGGTCGTCGCGACGCCCCTGCTCATCGACCTGATCGCCCCAGGCTTCACCGGGGACATGCGGGAGCTCACCATCCGCCTCGTGCGGATCGCCTTTCCCGGGACCGGCGTGCTGGTGCTCTCGGCGTGGTGCCTGGGCGTCCTCAACAGCCACCATCGGTTCTTCCTGCCGTATGCGGCGCCCGTGGCGTGGAACGTCGCCATCATCGCGGCGTTCTTCCTGGCGAGGACGGACGAGCTCTCCCGGCTCGCGGAGATCGCCATGTGGGGCGCGGTGGCGGGGAGCGTGCTCCAGCTCGCCGTCCAGCTCCCGACGGTCACGCGCCTCCTCGGCGGGATCCGGCTCTCGCTGCGGGAACGGTCCCCGGCGCTCGCCACGGTGATCCGGAACTTCCTCCCGATCTCGCTCGCCCGCGGGATCACCCAGGTGAGCGCCTATGTCGACACGCTGCTCGCCACGCTGATCTCCGCCACGGCGGTGGCGAGCCTCGGGTATGCGCAGCTCCTCTCGACCCTGCCGGTGAGCCTCTTCGGGATGTCGGTCTCCGCCGCCGAGCTTCCCGCCATGGCGGCGGTGCAGGGCACCGACGGCGAGATCGCGGCCCAGCTGCGTGCGCGGCTCGACGCGGGGCTCCGGCGCATCGCCTATTTCGTCGTCCCCTCGGCGGTGGCGTTCATTGCGATCGGTCACCTGCTGGCGGCGGTCGTCTTCCAGTCCGGCCGCTTCACCGCCGACGACAGCGTGACGGTCTGGAGCATTCTCGCGGCCTCGGGCGTCGGGCTCCTCGCCGGGACGCTCGGCCGCCTCTATTCCTCCTCGTTCTACGCGCTCCGGGACACGCGGACTCCGGTCCGCTACGCCGTGGCACGGGTCGGCGTCGGCGTCCTGCTGGGATGGCTTCTCGGGCTCGTCGTGCCCCGCGCCCTCGGGATCGAGCCGCGCTGGGCCACCGCCGGACTCGCGCTCGGCGCGAGCCTCGCCGCGTGGCTAGAATTCAGTCTGCTCCGGCGCGGGATGAATCGCCGGATCGGCGCCACCGGGCTCGACGCGACGTCCACTGCGCGGCTCGCGGGGGCAGCGCTCGCCGCGGCGGGCGCCGCCTGGCTCCTGCAGCTTGCGCTCCCCGGTCTCGGACGGCTCCAGGGGCTCGCGGCGGCAGCGACGTTCGGCGCCGTGTACGTGATGACGACCCTGGCGCTCGGCGTTCCCGAGGCGCGGACGCTGTTGCGCAGATCGATACGATGACGGCCATTCCCTCCGAATTCCTGCAGCGCAAGCTCGACACGCTCCCCGATGGACCCGGCGTCTACCTCTGGAAGGACGCAGCGGGCACCGTCCTCTACGTGGGCAAGGCCCGGCGGCTGTCGAGCCGCGTCCGGAGCTACTTCGCGAACGACTTTGCGGAGAGCCCGAAGAACCGGCTGCTCATGCGGCAGGTGGCCGACGTCGAGACGATCATCGTGGCGAGTGACAGCCAGGCGCTGGTGCTCGAGAACAACCTCATCAAGGAATTCCGTCCGCGCTTCAACGTCCGGCTCCGCGACGACAAGAGCTATCCGTCGATCGCCGTGACCGTGGGCGAGCCCTTTCCGCGCGTCCTGGTGACGCGCAAGCGGGACATTCCGGGCGCCCGCTATTTCGGCCCCTACACCGATGTCGGACAGCTCCGGCGGACGCTCGCCATCATCCGCCGCCTCTACACCGTGCGCAGCTGCCACGACAACCTCCCGGCCGAGCGGCGCGAGCGGCCCTGCCTCGATCATCACCTGGGTCGCTGCCGCGCGCCCTGCGTCGGGTGGCAGACCGAGGCCGACTATCGAGCCATGGTGGGGGACGTGCTCGATTTCCTCGAGGGACGGACGACGGATGTCCGCGAGCGGGTCCGCCAGGCGATGTTCGCGGCCGCAGCGCGGGAGGACTTCGAGCGCGCCCGCGAGCTGCGTGACGCCCTCAAGTGGCTCGAGAAGCTGGAAGAGCCCTCCGCGGTCGAGATCATCGGCACCGGCGATGCGGACGTCGTCGGCTACGCCCGGGACGGCGACGACGCGGTGGCGGTCCTCATGCGGGTCCGCGACGGGCGTGTCGTCGGGCGGGAACACCGTTTCTTCGAGGGGGTGGACGAGGAGGGCGACGACGCGATCCTCGCCGCGTACCTGGTCCAGTTCTACGCGGTGGCCGCGGAGGGGCGGGCCCGCCGCCTGATGCTGCCGTTCCCCCCGGCGGACCTCGACGCATTGCGCGACCTTCTCCCGGCCACGGACTGGCTCTTCCCGCAGCGCGGGACCGGTGGCCGCTGGATCGAGCTCGCCGATGCGAACGCCCGCCACCTCCTCGAGAGCCTCCGGCTCGAGTCGTTCGAGACGGAAGAGCGGGCCGAGGACCCCGTGTATGCGCTCGGGCGCGACCTGGGCCTGAGCGTGGTGCCGCGCAGTTTCGTGTGCATCGACATCTCGCACAACCAGGGGCGTGACATGGTCGGCTCGCTCGTGTGGTTCGAAGCGGGCCGCCCGCGGAAGAGCGACTACCGGAAGTTCCGGATCAAGGGGCTGGCGGAGCAGGATGATTACGCGGCGATCCAGGAAGTGGTGAGCCGCTTCATCACCCGCCGGCGCGACGAGCAGCTCCGGCTTCCGGACCTCATGGTGATCGACGGGGGAAAGGGTCAGCTCAGTGCCGCGGTCGAAGCGGCACGAATTCTCGGCGCGGGCGACCTGCCCATCGTGAGCCTCGCCAAGCGGGAGGAGGAAGTGTTCCTCCCCGGCCGCTCCGACCCGCTCCGGCTCTCCCGGCGGAGTGCCTCGCTCCGGCTCCTGCAGCGGGCTCGCGACGAGGCGCACCGGTTCGGGCTCGCATACAGCCGGAACCGCCGCACCCGCCGGACGATCACCTCGGAGCTGCTCAATATTCCGGGCGTCGGCCCCTCCCGGCGCCGCGCCCTTCTCGAGCGCTTCGGGAGTCTCGCCGGCGTGCGAACGGCGACGCCGGCCGAGCTGGCGGCGGTGCCCGGCTTTTCCCGTACGCTTGCCGACCGCGTGCTCGAGCACCTCCGCTCCCATTCGTGACGAGCCCCGTGCCCCGCACCGCCCCCGACTGGATCCTGGCCTGCACCGCGTGCGGCGCCTCCCGCGATGCGACGGGCCTTCCGGGCGTCTGCACTTGCGGCGAGCCATGGCTGGTCCGCTACCCCGACCGGCCCCAGACGATCGTGGACCGCACGGAGATCCGCCGCCGGCACGGGATGTGGCGCTTTCGAAGCTGGCTCCCCATCCTCCCGGACGAGGAGCCCGTCTCCCTGGGCGAAGGGGACACGCCGCTGCTGCACGTGCCCCGCGCGGCCGCAGCGCTCGGACTGGAGGATCTCTGGATCAAGGACGAGGGCGCCAATCCCACCGGCTCGTTCAAGGCGCGGGGACTGTCGGCGGCCGTGACGCGCGCGATCGCGGCGGGCGCGCGGAGCTTCGTCCTCCCGACGGCAGGGAATGCCGGCGTCGCGGCGGCCGCGTATGGCGCTCGCGCCGGCGTACCGGTGCACGTGTACGCGCCGCGCTCCACACCGCCGACCATCCTCCAGCAGATTCGTGTCTTCGGCGGCGAGCTCATCCTCCTCGACGGGCACATCGGGGATTGCGGCGCGGCCGCCCGCGCCCATGCTGCCGAGCACGGCGCGGTGGACCTCTCGACGCTCCGCGAGCCGTACCGGATCGAAGGGAAGAAGACGCTGGCCCTCGAGGTCGCGCTCGCCTTCAACTGGCGGCTGCCCGATGCGGTGGTCTATCCGACTGGCGGCGGCACCGGGCTCATCGGGATGTGGAAGGCATTCGGCGAGCTGCACGGCGCAGGGTGGGTGACGGGCACGCTTCCACGGATGTACTCGGTGCAGGCGGAGGGATGCGCCCCCGTCGTCCGCGCGATCAGCGAAGGCGCGTCTCGCTGCGCCCCCTGGGCCGACCCCTGGACGGTGGCCAGCGGCCTCCGCGTCCCCTCACCTCTCGGCGGACGGCTGATGATCGAGGCCATCACGGCGAGCGACGGAGGCGCCGTCAGCGTGAGCGACCAACGATTGCTCGAGACCGCCGCGCTCGTCTCGCGGCTCGAGGGGATCGACATCGCTCCGGAAGGGGGCGCGGCGCTCGCCGCAGCAGCCGAGCTCCGACGCACCGGCGCGCTCCGGCCGGGAGAACGGGTCGTCGTCTTCAACACCGGCGCCGGCTGGCTCTATCGGCCGGGCGCTGATTTGCCCGGGCACTGAGCCCGGGCATATTTGCTCAGCTTCTACCGGAGTGCCGCTTCTGTCCACGCCCCATCGTTTCGCGATCATCGATCCCGCCGCCGGCATCAGCGGCGACATGATGCTCGGCGCGCTGATCGCCGCCGGGGCGCCTCGCACGTGGCTGCAGGGGCTGCCGGCCCGGCTCGGCTGCCCGGAGGTCACGATCGCGGTGGGCGAGGAAGACCGGTGCGGGATCCGCGCCACTCGCGTACAGGTCGTCCTCCCCGGCAATCGCACCGAAGCGCCGGCGGACACCGGTCCCGGCGAGCCCGGCGACACCCAGCGGCATCGGCACCACCACCACGACCACGGCCACGCCGACGCCCATTCGCATGGGCATGGACACGAGCCGCATCGCCATGTACGCGAGCTCCTCCGGATGATCGAGCGGGCGCCGCTGTCGACCTGGGTGCGGGAGCGTGCACTCGCCGCGTTCACCCTGCTGGGTGAAGCCGAGGGGAAGGTGCACGGCGTGCCAGCGCAGGACGTGGCACTTCACGAAGTCGGCGCCATGGACGCACTGGTGGACATCGTCGGCGCGATCGAGGGCTTCGAGCAGATCGGCGTCACGGAGATCTATTCCCGCCCCGTCGCGGTCGGGAACGGGTGGGTCCGTGCCGCGCACGGGGTCATGCCGGTTCCGGCGCCGGCCACCGCGATCCTGCTGGAAGGTCTGGAGGTGGCTCCGAATGGACCGGTGAGCGGAGAAGCGACGACACCGACCGGTGCCACCCTTCTCCGGATCCTGAGCGCCGGCGCTCCACCCGAGCGGTGGCGGGCGGTGAGCGGCGGGGCCTGGGGCGCCGGCGGCCGCAATCCGGCCGGCTATCCGAATGCGCTCCGCCTCATCGTAGCAGAGCCGGCCGGCGAGGCGGGGGAGGTTGTGGCGCTCACCACAGACATCGACGACCTCGTCCCCGAGTATCTGGAGGAGCTCCGCGACGCGCTCTTCCGGGCAGGGGCACTGGACGTTCAGAGCTGGCCGACCCACGGGAAGAAGGGCAGGGTGGGGTTCCGCCTCGAGGCGATTGCGCCGGCCGGGATTGCCTCCGCCGTCGAGGACGCCATTTTCCTGCACTCGACGACGGCGGGCCTGCGCCGCGCGCGGCTCGAGCGCCGGACGCTCCCCAGGCGGACCGTGGAGGTGACGGCAGAGGACGGTTCGACCGTCCGGGTGAAGCTTCTCATGACCCCGGAGGGGCTTCGCGCAAAGCCGGAATATGATGATATTATTGAGGTTGCGAGGCGGACCGGCCGTCCCGCCCATCTGGTGGCAAGGGAGTTGCAAGACCAGGCTGTGCGCCTCGCGGCAGAAAGTCCGACGGCGCAAGACTTTCCGACCCAGGAGTCCTGAGGAGTGACGATGAGAATTTTCGCGGCTGTCCTTCTGCTCAGTGCGGGTGCCGGCAGTGCCATGGCGCAGCAGACAGGCGTAGTCACCACGCCGGCTGGCCAGAACGAGCGCGTCGCCACCACGATGCGGAATACGTATACGCGGTACGAAGGACCGAAGTGCGAGGCCGCGGACGACGATCTTCACTTCAAGGTGAGCTCGGGGAAGACCTACCTGAAGACCGGGCTCGAGACGAGCGTCGACGACAACAAGAAGCGCGCGCTCGCCAATGGCCAGCGGGTCATCACCGAGGCGATCACCCAGAACGGGCAGGCCAGCCATCCGGGCGCCTGGTACTTCCTGGGGCGCATCTACATCCAGCAGGGCGACCTCGCCGGGGCGGACAGCGCGTTCGCGAAGGCCGTCGCGCTTGCCCCCGAGTGCGCCGAAGACATCGACACGTACCGCCGGAACGCCTGGGTGGCGCTCGTGAACCCCGCGATGGAGTTCGTGAAGGCAAAGCAGACCGACTCGGCCGTGGCGCTCCTCAACCTCGCAAACCGGGTCTTCCGCGGCGCGCCGCACGCGTACTTCACGCTCGGCTCGATCTCGTACGACGCCGGGAACATGGAGCAGGCGCTGGTCTACTTCGACTCCGCGCTGGCCGTGCCGCGGGCGCCGAAGGACTCGATCGTCTACGACCAGTCCCAGTTCAACCGCGCGGTGGTCCTCCTCAATCTCAACCGGGGCCAGGACGCCGTGCCGTCGCTGCAGGAGTTCGTCGCGGGCCATCCCGACGACATCAACGCGAAGAAGGCGCTCCGGAACGCCTACCAGGCGGCGGGGATGACCGACAGCGTGGTGTCGATCTCCAAGCAACTCGAGGCGGCCGGCGAGCCGATGCCCGCCGCGACGGTCGTGGTGGATACGGCGTCACCGTTCAACCAGGCCGTGGCCCTGTTCAACGCGAACAAGTTCGCGGAGGCGGCCGCACAGGCGGAGAAGGTGGTGGCGAGCGAGCCGCACAACCGCGACGCCTATTACCTGCTCACGCAGTCCTACTACCAGACCAAGAACGGGCCGGCGCTCGTCAAGGCGGGCGAGCGGCTGATCGCGCTCGATCCGATGAACGAGCTGGCGCTCCAGATGCTCGGCTTCGGGTACAACCTCACCCGGGCGAGCCAGAAGGCGGTGGACACCCGCCTCCGGCTGAACGCCCTTCCGATGGCGATCGGCAAGGTCGTGCTCACGCCGACGCCCACCGGCGCGTCGCTCACGGCGGTGGCCACGGGCCGGAAGGCGATGAACGCGCAGGGCGCGCCGATCGCGCCCAAGCCGGTGACGCTCAAGTTCGAGTTCCTGAACGCCGATGGCGCGGTGGTGACGAGCAAGGACGTGGAGCTCCCGGCGCATGAAGCCGGCGCGACCCACGACATCGCCGTGACGGCCGAGGGAACGGGCATCGTGGCGTGGCGCTATTCGGCCAAGTGAGGCCGCGCAGGTCCCCGGCGACCGCAGCCAGAGAGAGCGCGCTCCCCCGGGAGCGCGCTCTCGTTTCCGGCTCCCGGCGCGCTGCGGCGTGCGATAGATTTGGGGCAGGCGGTTCAACCGAGGAGCCTGGATGACCAGCGTACAGACCGGGGCGCCCGGACTCACGACGACGAAGGCGCCGTTCATCGAGCAGGCGCAGGCGAACGGCCAGCTGTACATCCACCAGCCGTACGAGCTCTACTCCGAGGCCAATCATGAGGCTTGGCGCCGGCTCTACGGTCGGATGGAAGGCCGCTGGCGCCAGTACGCCAATCCCCGGTTCCTGCAGGGGATCGACAACCTCTGCCTCGATCCTGCCGCCGTGCCGCGGCTGGACGACGTCAACCGCTTCCTGAGCCCGCTCACCGGCTTCAAGGCCAAGGCAGTGAGCGGATACATCCCGTCCTTCCTCTTCTTCGACTGTCTGCGGAACCGGGAATTCCCGACGACAATCACGATCCGTGACGTCGCCACGCTCGACTATCTCCCCGAGCCGGACATCTTTCACGATATCGCCGGTCACGTCCCGATGCACACCGATCGCGCATTCGCCGATACGCTGGTGCGCTTCGGCGATTGCGCGCACACGGCCGTGGAGATTGCAGCGGAGATCGAGGACGAGGCGGAGCGCATCCGCCGGATCAGCAGCATCATGAAGGCGCTCGCCCGGTTCTTCTGGTTCACGATCGAGTTCGGGCTGATGCGCGACGGGAAATCGCTCAAGGTCTACGGCAGCGGGTTGCTCAGCTCCTACGGGGAGATCGCGTACGCGATCGATTCGCCCGAGGTGCAGCGCTACCCGCTCCAGCTCGAATGGGTGGTGAACCAGTATTTCGAGATCGACCACTACCAGCCGCTGCTCTTCATCGCGGATTCCTTCGACCACGTGTTCGAGCTGGTCGGGGAGCTGGAGCGGTGGATGCGGGAGGGGCGACTGAACAACGTGGCGGGAGGAGAGCCCGCGGTGAGCGAGGCGGATCTGCGCAGCTTCCTCCACGCCGCGGGACGCCACCCAGCCGCTTGACTTCGACCGATCGGGACGCCAACTTCCGGCCCGCTCAGGAGTTGCGGGAGTAGCTCAGCTGGTAGAGCGTCAGCTTCCCAAGCTGAATGTCGCGGGTTCGAGCCCCGTCTCCCGCTCTGGTTCCTCGCACTGCCCGCAAGGGCCGACCTCCGCACCGCCTCGGCGGGCGGAGGTTTGTGCTTCCAGTGGCCGGGCCTACCAGGGCCAGCCTACCTGGGAGGAGGCGAAGTCGAGGAGCCGGGGATGGACCAGCCGCTCGAAGTCGCGCCAGGCGATCCGGAGGAGGTCCCGGTGCGAGCCCGCCTTGAAGGTCAGCGACTCGTTCCGGGAAAGGGCTTCGTCGACGTAGACGTCGAGACCCCAGAGCGGCCCGATCGGGGGAATCGTGCCCGGCTCGCAGGTGGGGCAGAGATCGCGGAACTGGTCCGGGTGGGCGGAATCCACCCGCCGAGCCCCGATCTGATCCCGGAGCTCGTCGAAATTGGCGTAATCGGCCGCCGCGCGGACCGCCATCGCAAGCTTCCCGTCCACCAGGATCATGACCGTCTTGGCCAGGTCCCGCCCGCTCACCGCGGCGGCGCTCGCCGTTTCGGGTGACGTGGTGGCCGGCGCGTGGGGAATCACCGAATAGGGGACGAGCTCACGATGCAGGAGCTCGAGCACTGCGGGAAGTGGCATGACCGCTCGCCGGTTGGCTGGACCCTAATGATACCCCCCCGTGCCAGATGCGAGAATGCGCTTCGGGACGGAATTGGAAGTGACGATGTTACTTGAGCTTAGAGTGCACTTCAAGTATCTTCTCAACCCATGATCAAGGTCACCGCCGTCCACCCGGAATCGATCGGAGCGGAGCTCGGGCTCCGCCCCGGCACCGAGCTGCTCTCGGTGAACGGCCGCGATCTGGAGGACTTTCTCGACTGGGAGTTCCTCACCGCCGACGAACGGTTCGTGCTTCATGTGCGCCAGCCCGATGGGGAGGAGATCGAGTTCGACATCGAGCGGCCGCTCGAAGCCCCGATGGGAGTGACGCTCGAGCCACCCCGCGTCCGCCGCTGCGCCAACCGCTGCGACTTCTGCTTCGTCGACGGTCTCCCGCCGGGACTCCGGGAAGGCCTCTACATCCGGGACGACGACTACCGGCTCTCGTTCCGCTACGGCCACTTCGTCACCATGACGAACCTGAAGGCGTGGGATATCCGGCGCATCATCGAATATCGCCTCTCGCCGCTGTACGTCTCGGTGCACGCCACCGATCCGGTCGTTCGCCGCTACGTCCTCCGGAATCCGCTCGCGCAGGACATCCTCGCGCTCATGCGGGAGCTCGCCGCGCACGGCATCCAGTTCCACACGCAGGTCGTGATGTCGCCCGGCGTGAACGACGGACCGGTGCTCGAGCAGACGCTTGCCGACCTCTACACGCTCGGCGAGGCCGTCGGCGGATGCTCGGTGGTGCCGGTAGGGCTCACGGAGTACAGCAAGCACCATCTCGTACGCGAGCCCAGCGCCGCCGAGTGCCGGGCCGCCATCACGTTGATCGAAGCCCGGTCCCGGCAGGCGCTCGAGGAGCGGGGGATTCCCTGGGCCTACGGCGCCGACGAGCTCTACAACCGGGCCGGGGTCGACCTGCCGCCGGAGTCGGCCTACGGCGCGTTCGACCAGGTGGAGAACGGGGTCGGCGCCGTGCGCTTCCTCCAGCGGCAGGTACGGGCGCACGCGGACGCGCTCAGCGGATGGGACGGGAAGCGGATCGGCGTCGTCACGGGGACGGCGATGGGCCCGC
>DASTYH010000143.1:0-7501 GCA_035765075.1 Gemmatimonadales bacterium | reverse complement strand
TTCCTGTAGTCATAGAACCCGCGACCGCTCTTCCGCCCCAGGTGACCCGCGGCCACCATGCGGCGCAGGAGCGGGCAGGGCCGGTACTTGTCGTCGCCGAGGCCGCGGTGCAGGACCTCGAGAATCGCGAGGCAGACGTCGAGCCCTATGAAGTCGGCGAGGGTGAGCGGGCCCATCGGGTGCGCCATCCCCAGCTTCATGACCGTATCCACCGCCTCGGGCTCCGCCACCTGCTCCATCACGCAGTAGATCGCCTCGTTGATCATCGGCATGAGGATGCGGTTGGCCACGAACCCCGGGTAGTCGTTCACCTCCACCGGCGTCTTCCCCAGCGAGCGGGCGATCTCCATGACGGTTGCGGTGGTGGCGTCGGTCGTGGCGTGCCCGCGGATGACCTCCACCAGCGCCATGACCGGTACCGGATTCATGAAATGCATCCCGATCACCTGGCCGGGCCGCCCGGTGCGGGAGGCGATCTCGGTGATGGAGATCGAGCTGGTATTGGTGGCGAGGATCGCCTCGGCGCCCGCGATCCGGTCCAGCGATTCGAAGAGCGAGAACTTGACCGCCGGATTCTCGCTGGCGGCCTCCACCACGAGCGACGCGCCCGCGGCGGCATCGAGCGCGGTGCTCGAGGTGATCCGGCCGAGGATCGCCTCGGGCGCCTCCGGGGAAAGCGCGCCCTTCTTGACCTGGCGGTCGAGATTGGTGCGGATCGTGGTGCGCGCCTTCTCGAGTGCGGGCGCGGCGCTGTCGATGAGCGCGACCTCCCACTCGTGCTGGGCGAGCACGTGCGCAATCCCGTTGCCCATCGTCCCGGCGCCGATCACGGCGGCGTGCTTCATGCGGCGAGATCCTTTCGGGTCCAGCGTACGGTGACGAGGCAGGCGAGCGCGATCGCCACGGTGGCGGTGAGGCCACCCTCGGGGCCGAAGCCGCCGCCGGTGAGCCACCCGGGGCCGCCCGCCTCATAGTCGATCATCGGAATCCGGAACGGGAGTCCGCTGACCGGCGCGTCGAGTGCGGCGAGCGCGCCGTTCCAGCCCAGGTGCGCACCGAACGCCGTGAGGATCCCCCCCGGCGCGTAGAACGCGAGTCCGAGGAAGACCCCCGCCCCGGCGATATTGGCCAGCGCGAGCGGTGTCGCTCCCGGATTCGAGACGTGCGCCACGCCGAAGAGGAGCGCCAGGGCGGCAATGGCCGCCGCGCGCCCGAACACCGCCGCCAGCAGGACCAGGGGCACCCCGCGGAAGAGCACCTCCTCCGCGGCCGCCGCCGGTGCCAGCACCGCCAGCGTGCGACTCGTCGCGCCGGCGTACTGCTCCCACCCTCCCGCCTCGCGGATCCACCCGGCATCCGTGAGCGCCACGGCAAGGAGAAGGGCCGCAAGCGCGGCCGCGCCGCCGACAAGCAATCCGACGCCGAATCCCGCGACGCCCCGCCTCCCGCCCTCATACCGCAGCGCTGTCCGGTCGAGCAGGTTGGCGCGAACGCCGATCAGCCAGGTGGCGGCGAGGCTCGCCACGAGCGACGCGATCCCCTGCACGAGGAGCGAGTCGGCCGGGCTCGCCCGGGTCCATTCGCGGATGCCCTCCGCCGACCCGGTGATCAGGTACGCCGCACCGAACGCCAGCAGCGTCGTGAGAAGCAGGGAGAGGAGGAAGAATGCGGCCGACCAGCCGACCGCCACCGCCCCCCTCCGCACCCGGCTGCGCAGCGTCGGCCCGTCGTTCAAGGAGAGGCCAGCGTCTCCACCGAGAGTGCCACGGCATTTCCCCCGCCGAGGCAGAGCGTCGCAAGGCCGGAGGCCTTCCGCCGGTCGGCAAGCGCGTACAGCAGCGTGGTGAGGACGCGGGCGCCGCTCGCACCGATCGGATGGCCGAGCGCCACCGCACCCCCATTCACGTTGACCCGATCCCAGTCCCAACCCAGCTCGCGACCGTCCGCGATGGCCTGCACGGCGAACGCCTCGTTCGCCTCAATGAGGTCGTAGTCCCCGATCCGGGTTCCCGACTTCTGCATCAGGTTCCGCACCGCGACGATCGGCGCGAAGAAGAGGTCCTTCGGCTCGCCGCCCCCGGTGGCATAGCCGGTGACCTTCGCCAGCGGCGTGAGCCCGTGCGCCCGCGCAAAGGCGAGCGACGTCAGCACCAGGGCGCTCGCCCCGTCGTTGAGGCCCGGCGCGTTGCCGGCGGTGACGGTGCCGCCGTCCTTCCGGAACGCCGGCTTCAGCCGCGCCAGCGTTTCCGGGGAGGTATCGCTCCGGGGCGATTCGTCGGCCGCGACCGCGGTGGTGCCCCCCTTGCCGGCCACCTCGACCGGAATGATCTCAGCGGCGAACCGGCCGGCCGCCTGCGCCTCGACCGCCTTGCGATGGCTCTGGGCGGCGAACTCGTCCTGGTCCTTCCGGCTCACCCCCGCCTTCTCCGCCGTGTACTCGGCGTATTCACCCATGTGGTTGGCGCCGAACGAGTCCCAGAGACCGTCGTGGATCATGCCGTCCACCATGGTCTGGTTGCCCGCCTTGATCCCGCTCCGCATGCCGTACACATAGTGCGGCGCGCTGGACATCGACTCCTGCCCGCCGGCCACGATGCACGACCGGTCCCCCGCCCTGATCGCCTGGGCGGCGAGCATCACGGCGCGGAGGCCCGATCCGCATACCTCGTTCACGGTGACCGCCGACGTCGTCGCGGGAATGCCGGCGCGAATCAGCGCCTGGCGCGCCGGCGCCTGTCCCGATCCTCCCTGGACCACCTGGCCCATGAAGACTTCTTCGACGGCGGCCGCCTCGATGCCGGCACGGGACACCGCTTCACGGATGGCGATGGCGCCCAGCTGGGGCGCGCTGAAGGAAGCCAGTCCGCCCAGATAGCGTCCGATCGGAGTTCGGACGGCGGACACGATGACGGGAGTGGTCGAATCGCTCACAAAACGCCTGATGGTCTGAGGTGGTTGTCGGTGGTGAAAATAGGCGCTAGAGCCCCTTTTGCGCGACCTCGGCCGCCAGCCGGGCGATGAACGCGTCCACCGTCATGACGTCCTGCTTCCGGCCGGCCCCCCGGGCGCGGACGGCCACGCTGTCGGCCTCCGCCTCCCGCTGCCCGATCACCGCCGTGTACGGGACCTTCTGGAGCTCCGATTCCCGGATGCGGTAGTTCAGCGTCTCGTGGCCGTCATCGACGTGCATCCGGATCCCGGCGGCGCGAAGCCGTGCGCCGACGGCCCGCGCCGCTTCGGCCTGCGCGTCGCTGATCGGCACCACGCGCACCTGCTCCGGCGCGAGCCAGAGGGGGAAGGCGCCGGCGAAATGCTCGATGAGATTCCCGGTGAAGCGCTCGAGCGACCCGTAGATGGCGCGGTGGATCATCACCGGCCGGTGCGGCCGGTTGTCGGGGCCGGTGTACTCCAGCTCGAAGCGCTCGGGAAGATTGAAATCCAGCTGGATCGTCGGACCCTGCCAGGTGCGGCCAATGGCGTCCCGGAACTTGATGTCGATCTTCGGGCCGTAGAACGCCCCGCCACCGACATCCATCCGGAACGGAATGCCCTTCCGCTCCAGCGCCCGCTGGAGGATCGCCTCGGCGCGGTCCCAGACCTCATCGCCGCCGAGTCGCTCCGGCGGACGCGTGGAGACCTCGAAATCGAGCTCGAAGCCGAACGCCTGACGGACGAGGCGGTCCACCTGATCGAGGCAGAGGAAGATTTCGTCTTCCACCTGCTCCATGGTGCAGAAGATGTGCGCGTCGTCCATGCTGAGTCCGCGCACGCGAAGGAGGCCGTGCAGCGTGCCCGAGCGCTCGTTCCGGTAGACGTTGGCCACCTCGGAGAGCCGGATCGGCAGGTCCCGGTAGCTTCGCTGCTGGCTCTTGAAGACGAGGGCATGCATCGGGCAGTTCATCGGCTTCACCCGATAGCGCACCTCCTCGTCCTCGCCAGCCCCCGCGGCCATCGGCGGAAACTGGTTCTCCGCGTAGAGCGGGAGGTGTCCCGAGATCCGGAAGAGCTCTTCCCGGGTGATGTTCGGCGTGTAGACGAGGTCGTACCCGCTCCGCACGTTGTCGTCCTCGACGGCGCGCGTGAGCAGCCACTTCACCATGGCGCCCTTCGGATGCCAGAAGACGAGCCCCGGCCCGACGACTTCCTGAATGGAAAAGAGGTCGAGCTGCCTGCCGAGGACGCGATGGTCCCGCCGGCGCGCCTCCTCCAGGCGGTGCAGGTACGCATCGAGATCCGCCTTGCTGAACCAGGCGGTCCCGTAGATCCGCTGCAGCATCTGCCGCCGCTCGTCGCCGCGCCAGTAGGCCCCGGCGGCGCTCAGGAGCTTGAAATGCCTGAGCCGCCCGGTGGAGGGCATGTGCGGCCCGCGGCAGAGGTCGACGAAGGGACCGTCGGTGTACACCGTGATGGTTTCGTCGCTCCCCAGCTCCTCGATCCGCTCGAGCTTGAGCGGGTCGTCGGCAAAGCGGCGATTGGCCTCGGCGCGGTCCACCACTTCCCGCACGAAGGGAAAGTCGCGAGCCGCCACCTCGGCCATCGCCTTCTCGATCCGCTCGAGGTCCTCGGGCGTGAAGGGACGATCGACCTGGAAGTCGTAGTAGAACCCGTCCTCGATCGCGGGACCGAAACCGATCCCCGCGCCGGGGAAGAGCTCCCGCACCGCGGTGGCGAGGATGTGGGCGGAGGAGTGGCGGAGCACCTCCAGGGCGTCGGCGTCGCGCTCGGTGAGGATCGCCACCTCCGCGTCCTCCTCGATCGGGCGGTCAAGATCGCGGATCTGGCCGTTGACGCGCACGGCGATGGCCGCGCGGGCGAGGCCGGCGCCGATGGACTCGGCGAGCTTCCGGCCCGACGTGCCGTGGGGAAGCTCCCGGACGCTCCCGTCCGGCAGCGTGAGGCGGATGTCGCTCATCGCTCCGTCACCTCGGCGGTGACGGCCCGGGTCTCCGGTGCGAGTCGGAGGAAGAACGCCAGCGCCGCGACGATGAGCACCGCGGCGACCAGCCATCGCGCGAGTTCGGAAAGGGTCACCGTGACCCGTTCATCCGCCATGACGAGCACCCCTGCAGAGTAGTAAGGGAAACGCCTGCGCCCCGGGTTCGAGGCGTGTTAAACTTAACGCACCATCCAACCATTTGGCACGAGGAGTCGCGGTGCGTCACAAGGATCGGCTGTCGGGAGGAGAGGTCGCCGGCTGGGGGGGACTCGGGTTCGTCACGGGGTTCGCGCTCGGCCTCGCCCTGAGCGCGTGGGCAGGTGACGTGAACCGGGCACGGATCGACCGCGCGACGCGCCGGCTCCGCGCTCCCGCGCCCCGGAGCCCCATCTCGTCCGGTGCGGCCGCCAGGGACGCGCGGGCGGCGCTGGATGCCACGCCGGCGCTCCGCGATCTCGTCATCGAGGTCCGCGCCGTCTCGCCCAGGGTGGTGGAGCTCCGCGGCTGGGTGGATTCGCGACCCCTCCGTGCGCTCGCGGCCCGCACCGTCCGCGCGGCGGCGGGCGTCGAGAGCGTGATCAACAGCATCCTCGTCCGCGGCGAGGACGACCGCGGTATCCGCGAGAGCCCCCGCCCCGACAACCAGACCGCATGACCGCCCCGCTGGCGCCGCAGTTCGACCCCGCCGCCATCGAGCGGGCGATCTACGCCCGCTGGCTCGAGGCGGGCGTGTTCACCGCCCGGCGGGACGGCCGCCCTCCCTACGTGATCATGATGCCGCCGCCGAACGTGACGGCGCATCTCCACATGGGGCACGGCCTCAACGACGCGATCCAGGACACCCTCGTCCGCTTCGAGCGGATGCGCGGCCGCGACGCGCTCTGGCTTCCCGGCACCGATCACGCGGGGATCGCCACCCAGAACGTCGTGGAGCGCGCCCTCGCCCGCGAGGGGAAAACCCGCTTCGATCTCGGCCGGACCGCCTTCGTGGAGCGCGTTCGCGCCTACGTCGCCGACACCGGCGCCACCATCCTCGAGCAGATCAAGGCCATCGGTGCGAGCTGCGACTGGAGCCGGACCTACTTCACGCTCGACGAGGGGCTCTCCCGCGCGGTGCGGGAGGCCTTCGTGCGCCTGCACGAGAAAGGCCTCGTCTATCGCGGCAACTACATCATCAACTGGTGCCCTCGCTGCCTGACCGCCCTCTCGAACGAAGAGGCGGAAAAGGAGGAAACCGCGGGGAAGCTCTGGCACCTCCGCTATCCCCTCGCGGCGGGGGGACACCTGGTCGTGGCCACCACCCGCCCGGAGACGATGCTTGGCGATACCGGCGTGGCGGTGCACCCCGACGACGCTCGCTACCGGGACCTCGTCGGCACCGACGTCCTCCTCCCGCTCGTCGACCGACGGATCCCCGTGGTGGCGGACGACGCGGTGGACCCCTCGTTCGGTTCCGGCGCGGTGAAGGTGACGCCGGCGCACGATCCGACCGACTTCGAGATCGGCCGGCGCGCGGGACTCGAGACGATCGACATCATGACGCCCGAAGCGCGCATGGCGGAGACCGTCCCCGAGCGCTTCCAGGGGCTCGACCGGTTCGAGGCGCGCCGCGCCGTGGTGGCGGAGCTCGAGGCGGCGGGCCTCCTCGAGAAGGTGGAGGACCATACCCACGCGGTGGGCCGCTGCTACCGGTGCGATACCGTGGTCGAGCCCAGGCTGTCGGAGCAGTGGTTCGTCCGGATGGAGCCGCTCGCGCGCCCCGCGCTCGAGGCCTATCGGAGCGGGCGTCTCCGGTTCATCCCCGAGCGCCGCGGCGACGACTACGTCATGTGGATGGAGAACATCCGGGACTGGGTCATCTCCCGGCAGCTCTGGTGGGGCCACCGGATTCCGGTGTGGTACTGCGAAGCGCCCGGGTGCCACCACATCAGCGTGAGCCGGACCGACCTCGATGCCTGCGCCGCGTGCGGCGGGCCGGTCCGCCAGGACGAGGACGTCCTCGACACCTGGTTCTCGTCCTGGCTGGTTCCCTTCTCCGCGCTGGGCTGGCCCGACCGGACCCCCGATCTCAAGGCGTTCTATCCGGGCCACGTGCTGGTCACCGCTCCCGAGATTCTCTTCTTCTGGGTGGCGCGGATGATCATGGCGGGACTCGAGTTCATGGACGACGTCCCGTTCGGCGACATCTACCTGCATGGGACCGTCCGCGACACGCAGCACCGGAAGATGTCGAAGTCGCTGGGCAACGGGATCGACCCGCTCGAGGTCGTGGAACGCTACGGCGCCGATGCCCTGCGCTTCACGTCCGTCTCGGGCATGTCGGTCGGCACCGACCTGATCCTCGACCCGAACGACCTCGAGTCGTCCTTCGCCTCCGGCCGGAACTTCGCCAACAAGCTCTGGAACGCCGGGCGCTTCATCCTCTCCAACCTCGACGGGCCGACCCGGCCGCTTGCGGGACGCGGGCGCAACACCGTCCGCCGGGAGGAGCTGACGCTCGCCGACCGCTGGATCATCGCGCGCTGCGACGCCACGGTCGTCGAGGCGACGGAGGCCTACGAGCGC
>DASTYH010000142.1:0-5969 GCA_035765075.1 Gemmatimonadales bacterium | reverse complement strand
CTCGCCAGCGGCGTATCGATCTCGCCCCGGAGCGCGGTCATCGTCACCTATGCGCTCCTCGGGTTCGCCAATTTCTCCTCGATCGCCATTCAGATCGGGGGCATCGGCGGCCTCGCCCCCGAGCGTCGCGGCGAGATCGCGCGGTTCGGGCTCAGGGCCATGATCGCCGGCAACCTCGCGGCATTCACGTCGGCGTCGATCGCCGGGATGCTCGCGTGAGCGGCGACGCGCCGGGCGGCGCGAAGGCCATCGCCGCTGCCAGGGCGGCGATCCGGTCGCGGATCGGGACCCGGGCGCCCCGGATCGCCATCGTCCTTGGCTCGGGGCTCGGCGGCCTGACCGATCGGGTGCGGGATCCCCTGCACATCCCGTACTCCGACATTCCCGGATTTCCCATCCCGACGGTCGAGGGTCACGGCGGCGAGCTCGTCCTCGGCGAGTTCGGCGGACGCGACGTGCTCATGCAGAGCGGGCGCTTCCACATGTACGAGGGGCACTCCGCCGCGGTTGCCGCGCTTCCGATCCGGGTCTTCGCGGAGCTCGGCGTCCGGACGCTGATCCTCACCAACGCCGCGGGGGCGATCCGCCGGGCCTTCCGTGCCGGAACGCTGATGCTGATTGCCGATCACCTCAATCTCACGGGCCAGAACCCGCTCACCGGGCCCGCGCTCCCCGAGGAGGAGCGATTCCCCGACATGTCGGAGCCCTATGACCCGGAGCTCCGCCGCCTTGCGCGGGAGGCCGCGCGCGAGCGCGGGATCGGAATCGAGGAGGGGGTCTACGCGGGACTGGCGGGACCGAGCTACGAGACGCCCGCCGAGATCCGGATGCTCGAGCACCTCGGCGCCGATGCCGTCGGCATGTCGACGGTCATGGAGGTCATCGCCGCGCGGGCGCGGGGGCTCCGCTGCCTCGGCATCTCGACGATCACCAACGCCGCCGCCGGCACGACGGCCGCCAAGCTTTCGCACGCCGAGGTGATGGAAGTCGCCGATCGGGTGAAGGGCGATCTCGGGGCCGTAGTGGCGGAAGTGGTGAAGGCAGCACCACAGTAGACGGTAGACGGTGGGCGGTAGACGGGGCTGCCGTGCCCCGCCTCCCACCTCCCGTCTACCGTCTACCGTCTACCGGAACAGAGTGGTCCAGCGGCCCATGCCCGCCTCCCAGGCGGGGCGCCGCGGCGATGGCGCGATGGACGTAATCGATGGCCACGGCCACCGCGTCCTCGAGCGGGCGGCCGAGGGCGAGGCCGGCGGTAATGGCGGCGGAAAGGGTGCAGCCGGTGCCGTGCGTCGAGGTGGTGGCGATGCGCGGATGCTCGAAGCGGCGGGCGCCCGCGGGCGTCACGAGCAGGTCGGTCACCGTGTCGCCGCCGAGATGGC
The DNA here is from genome assembly GCA_035765075.1 of Gemmatimonadales bacterium. Lineage (GTDB taxonomy): Bacteria > Gemmatimonadota > Gemmatimonadetes > Gemmatimonadales > GWC2-71-9 > CAMLLJ01. Next base: position 4,587 of record DASTYH010000142.1, on the reverse strand, counting down.
CTCCCTTGATGAGCGCGGCGCGCGCGCCCTGCGCCAGGATAGCCTCACCGGCTCGCTGCATGCCCGCCGGATCCCTCACCTCGAACCCGGTGAGGATCGCCGCTTCGTCGAGGTTCGGAGTCACGATGGCGGCGAGGGGGACGAGCTCGCTGCGGACCACCGTTTCGGCCTCCGGGGAGAGCAGCCGGTCCCCCGATGTCGCCGCCATCACGGGGTCGATGACGAGAGGACCCCAGTGCCGCGTGCGCACCACGTCGGCGACGAGCCGGACGAGCGCCGGCTCGGCGAGCATCCCGGTCTTGAGCGCGTCGGGGGGAAGGTCCTCGGCCAGCGCGTCGAGCTGCGCGCGGACGAAATCCACCGGCGCGGCATGCACCGCCCGGACGCCCCGGGTATTCTGCGCAGTGAGCGCCACGATCGCGGACGTGCCGAACACGCCGAACTGGTGAAAGGTCTTCAGGTCGGCCTGGATCCCGGCGCCACCGCCGGAATCGGATCCCGCGATCGTGAGCGCGATCTTCACGGCGTGCGGAGCTCCTTCGGCGCCGGCGGAAGGGCGCGAAGACGTCGCTTCAGGTTGTCGAAGGCGGCGAGGTCGTCCCGGCCGGTGCGGGTCGCGGCGCGCGCGCCCGGCGTGCTCGCGATGTAGCGCTCGGTGTTGGTGATCCGCTCGCCCGGCATCGGGTGGGAGGCGAACCAGAGCTCGACCTTGCTCGGATCGCGTTGCTGGAGGCTCTGCAGCGTCCGGAACATGGCCACCATCCCCGAGGGGTCGATGCGGGCCTCGGTCAGGTAGGCCACCGCGATCGAGTCCGCCTCCCGCTCATCGTCCCGGGAGAACTTGGCGAAGACCGCGTTCCCCGCGACCCCGAGCGCCACCTGCTCGCCGGTGCTCGGCTGGCGGCCGAGGAGGACGTAGGCGAGGGTGAGGCCGGTATTGGCGGCGGAGACGTTGCCCATCTGCTCCGCCGAGTGGCGGAGATCGACGTGGCCGATCTCGTGCGCCACCGCACCGGCGAACTCGTCCCAGTGGTTCGCGCGCTCGATGAGGCCGCGGAAGACGTAGATGTGCCCGCCAGGGACCGCAAAGGCGTTCACCTGGTCGGAGTTCACGATCTGGAAGTCCCAGTTGAGATCCTTCCGGCGAACGACCTGCCGGATCGGATTGATCGACGTCAGCAACGCCGAGCGGATTCCCGAGTCCTTGATCAGCGGCATCGTCCGCGCGATCTCGGCGGCGTATTCGTCACCCATCGCCACCTCCTGCTGCACCGACGGCGCGCAGGCGAGCGCTCCGGCCAGGCAGAGCGCGGCGGCGGCTTGTGCGAGAGTCCTCATGAGCAGCTCCTTGCAGACCACGATTCGGGATCTCCACCGCAAGCGCGGCCGCGAGCGGCGCGGCCTCACCCTGGCGGAGGGTGTGCGCCTCGTCGAGGAGGCGCTCTCGGCGGCGATTCCGCTGAGCGGTGCCGCCGTGTCCCCGGCGCTGGAAGCTACCGCGCGCGGGAGGGCGCTCAAGGCCGCCCTCGCGGCTGCCGGCGTGCGCCTCGAGGAGGTCACGGAGCCGGAGCTCGAGCGGCTGGCCGACACGGAGCACCCGCAGGGAATAGTGGCGGTCGTCGAGCTCCCCCGCTGGAGCTTGCGTCACATGCAGGGGGGAACGGGCGCCCTCCTCGTCCTCGACGCCGTGCAGGATCCGGGAAATGTCGGCACGATGCTGCGCACGGCGCTCGCGCTGGGCGCGGGGGGCGTGATCGCGCTCACCGGAACGGCGGAGCTCGCCAATCCCAAGGTGGTGCGGGGGAGCATGGGCGCGCTCTTCCGGCTTCCCGCCGTCGCGACGAGCCCTGCCGAGCTGATCGGCTGGGCAGGGGAGGTGGGGTTCGCCCTCTGGGTCGCAGCCGTGGACGGCGATCGGCTGGCGGACGCGGCGGCGGAGCGGCGCGACAGACCGGTCGCCATCGTCGTCGGCAACGAGGGGGCGGGCGTGTCGGCGACGCTCGCCGCGGTGGCCGCGCGCCGCGTCGGCATTCCCCTTGCACCGGAAGCGGAGTCGCTCAACGTCGGCGTGGCGGCGGGCATCCTTCTCTACGAGGTCCTGCGTGAACGGTGATCTGCTGCACCCGGGCTTCGGCGTTTCGGCGATCGCCGGCGTCTTCGGGCTGATCTTCGGCAGCTTCCTCAACGTCTGCATCGTCCGCTGGGGGGCGGAGCCGAAGCAGTCGGTGGTGCGGCCCCGTTCCCGCTGCCCGCGCTGCGGGAGCGAGCTCAGGCCCTACGACAACATTCCCGTCGTCTCGTGGCTCGTCCTCGGGGGGAATTGCCGGAACTGTCGCGAGCCGATCTCTCCGCTCTATCCGCTGGTGGAGCTCACCACCGCCATCGTGTGGGGATACATGGCGTGGCGCCACGGCGTGACGCTCGAGGCGCTCACCGGGGCCGTCTTCTTCACCATCCTCCTCGGCATCGCGATCACCGATTTCCGCGCCTACATCATTCCCGACGAGTTCACGCTCGGCGGCCTCGTCCTGGGCCTCATGCTCGCGGCGTTTGCGGGGTGGAACCCGCTCCTCTGGGCGGCGATCGGCGCCGCCGCGGGGTTTGCCCTGCTCTGGGCGGTGGGATTCCTCGGGACGATGGTCTTCCGCAAGGACGCCATGGGCGGGGGCGACATCAAGATGATGGCGATGGTGGGCGCCTTCGTGGGGTGGAAGGGCGTCCTGGTCACGATCTTCCTCGGCGCGGTGCTGGGCACGCTCGTCTTCGTGCCGATTCACTTCATCGATCGGAACCGTCTCGTGCCCTTCGGGATCTTCCTCGCGCTCGGCGCGGCCGCGGCGTGGATCGCCGGCCCCGCGCTCATCGCCTGGTACACTGGATACGCGGGGCTCTGATGCGCCGACTTCTCCTCGCCGCACTCGCGCTCGGCGCCTGCCGCGGGGACGCGCCCGGCGGTCAGCCCCCTGCCGAGGCGGAGGCACGGTTTGCGGCGCTGGTGGACACCCTCCGCCCCGCAGTCGAGCGGGCCGCCGGGATTCCCTTCCGCGAGCCGCCGCGCTCGGCGCTCCGGAGCCGGGACGAGGTGCGCCGCTACCTCGAGGCGAAGCTCGACGAGGAGCTCACCCCCGAGCGCACGCGCGGCATCGAAGCGGCCTACCGTCTCTTCGGCCTGATCCCCGACACGCTGCAGATCCGGCCGCTCATGCTCGATCTCCTCACCGAGCAGGTGGTGGGCTACTACGATCCCGACTCGGCGATGCTCTTCGGCGTCGCCGGTGCGCCGGGGGATCAGCTGCGGGTCATGGCGGCGCACGAGATGGTGCACGCGCTCCAGGGGCAGTATCTCCCGCTCGACTCGATTCTCGACGCCCGCGGCGACAACGATCGCACCTCCGCCGCACAGGCGATCCTCGAGGGGCAGGCCATGGTCGCCTCGATCGGCGCCGTGACCGGCACCGAGGCGCTCTCCGATCCCGGCATCTGGGCGATGTTCCGTGACCAGGCGCGCGCCGCGCAGGCCACCATGCCGCTCTTTGCCGCCGCGCCGATGGTGGTCCGCGAAGGGCTCATCTTTCCCTACATCGAGGGCGCGGAGTTCATGCGATGGTGGGGCGTGGAACGGGGCACGGACTCGATGCCGTGGGGACCGCGCATGCCCGAGTCCACGGAACAGATCCTCCATCCCGAGCGGTATGCCGCCGGTGACCGGCCGCTCCGCATCACCCTCGAGCCGACGACGCACCCGGTGCTGCACGAGGATGCCCTTGGCGAGCTCGAGATCCGGATCCTCGCTGCATCGCTCTCCGGCGCCGAGGAGCCCGGCTACGCGGTGCCGCTCGGCTGGGCCGGGGACCGCTATCGCGTGCGGCAGACGCCGCGCGGCGAGGCGCTGGAATGGATCCTCGCGTTCGACGACGCCCGTTCCCGCGAGCGCTTCGAGACCCTGATCGGCCGCGCGCTCGAGGCGCGCACACGGCCGGGCTACGCGGCCACGCTCGAGCAGATCGAGATCGAAGGCCATCCAGCCCTCCGATACGTATTCGCCCCGGAGTAAGCTCTTCCGGCCGTACTCCCCCCGCGCCCTGTCCCCGCCTAGCTTTCCGAGTTCATGGACTCGCAGACGCTGCTTCAGGGAATCATCACGATCGGCGTCGGCGCGGTCTCGGGCGGCGTCACCAACGCCGTCGCGATCTGGATGCTGTTCCATCCGTACGAGCCCCGCGGGATCGGGCGGATCCGCCTGCAGGGCGCCATCCCCAAGAACAAGGAGCGGCTCGCCCGGAGCATCGGGAAGACCGTCGGCGAGCGGCTGCTCACGCCGGAAGACCTGGGGAGCCGGCTGAGCGCGCCCGCGGTCCGCGAGGCGTTCGATCGGGCCGTCGGCGGCGCCCTCCAGTCGCTCCTCGAGCAGGAACGGGGGCCCCTTCGGGAGCAGCTGAGCCCGGAGCTCGCCCGGACCCTCGATGAAGCGATCGCGGGCCTCGCGCCCCGGATTGCGGACCGGGTGGCGGCGTGGGCCCGGTCGCCCGAGTTCGAGCCGCTCGTCCACGGCTTCCTCGACAGCCTCACGCGGGAAGTCGGCGAGCG
>DASTYH010000141.1:0-25325 GCA_035765075.1 Gemmatimonadales bacterium | reverse complement strand
ACAACGAGCGGTTCGATCCCGATGCGCTGGTGGTCGCCAAGGCGATCGTGAACGGGGGCCAGCCGCTCAAGCGCTTCACCGCCGCGGCGCAGGGCCGCGCGACCCCGATCCGGAAGCGCACGAGCCACGTGGAGATCCACGTGGAGACCAGGGAGAGCGAGTAATGGGACAGAAGACGCATCCGATCGGGCTCCGGCTCGGCATCGTCAAGCAGCCGTCGTCGCGCTGGTTCGCCGACAAGGACATGCCGGCGCTGCTCAAGGAGGACGAGCTGATCCGGAAGTACCTCAAGGCGCGGCTCGGGCACGCCGCCATCTCCGAGGTGCACATCGACCGCCGGCCGGGGAAGGTGACCGTCACGGTCCACACCGGGCGTCCCGGCGTCGTCATCGGCAAGCGCGGCGCGGAGGTGGACAAGCTCCGCGACGAGCTCTCGCAGCTCACCGGGAAGGAAGCGGCGATCAACGTCGAGGAGATCAAGCGGCCGGAGCTCTCGGCCCAGCTGGTCGCCGACAACATCGCCCACCAGCTGCAGCAGCGGATCTCGTTCCGCCGCGCCATGAAGCGCTCGGTGCAGAGCACCATGCGGATGGGCGCGCAGGGGATCAAGGTGCGGGCGTCGGGCCGCCTCGGCGGCGCCGAGATCGCGCGGACCGAGGGCTACCGCGAGGGCCGGGTGCCGCTCCACACGCTCCGCGCCGACGTGGACTACGCCACGAGCACCGCCAAGACGACGTTCGGCACGATCGGGATCAAGGTCTGGATCTTCAAGGGTGAGGTCGTCGAGGACGTCTCGGGCCGCACCTACAGCACGGGGGCCTGAGGCAGATGCTGGCACCGAAGCGGATCAAGTTCCGGAAGACGTTCAAGGGCCGGACCAAGGGCATCGCCACCCGCGGCAACGCGGTGTCGTTCGGCGAGTACGGGCTCATGAGCCTGGAGCCGGGGTGGGTCTCGAACCGGCAGATCGAGGCGAGCCGCGTCGCGATGACGCGCGAGATGAAGCGCGGCGGCAAGGTGTGGATCCGGATCTTCCCGGACAAGCCGATCACGAAGAAGCCGGCCGAGACGCGCATGGGGAAGGGGAAGGGCAATCCCGAGGGATGGGTGGCGGTGGTGAAGCCGGGACGGATGCTCTTCGAGATCGAGGGCGTCGAGGAGTCGCTGGCGAAGAAGGCGATGGCCCTCGCGGCCGCCAAGCTGCCGGTCAAGACGCGCTTCGTGAAGCGCGAGGAGGTCTGAGGGATGAAGGCGAATGACCTGAAGGAGCTGAAGGACGAGGAGCTCACCGCGAAGCTCGAGGAGCTGCGCGCCGAGCGCTTCAACCTCCGCTTCCGGTCGGCCACCGAGTCGATCGAGAACCCGATGCGGTTCCGCACGATCCGGCGCGACATCGCGCGGATCCAGACCGTCCTGCGCGAGCGCGCCGGCCAGGCACAGAGGTAACATGACCGACGAACAGCAGGGCGCGACCTCCCCGTCGCGCCGCAGCCGGAAGGTGCGGACCGGGCTGGTGACGAGCGACAAGATGGAGAAGACGGTGACGGTCGAGATCGTCCGCCGCTACGCGCACCCGGTGTACAACAAGCAGGTGACGCGGACCAAGAAGTTCAAGGCGCGCAACGAGCTCGGCGCCAAGGCCGGGGATACGGTCCGCATCATGGAGACCCGCCCGATCGCGAAGACGGTCAACTGGCGGGTCACCGAGATCGTGGAGCGGGCGAAGTAGGGGCGACGCGCGCGTCGCCCGGGTCGACGCGCCTGCGCGTCGCGCACACGACGCGCCATACGATTGAGGAAGACATGGTCCAACAGGAAACGATTCTCCGCATCGCGGACAACAGCGGCGCCCGGCGCGCGCTCGTGATCCGCGTCCTCGGCGGCAGCCGGCGCCGCTACGCCGGGCTGGGCGACACGGTCGTGGTGGCGATCAAGGACGCCATCCCGACGGGACAGGTGAAGAAGGGCGACGTGGCCAAGGCGGTCATCGTCCGCACCGCGAAGGAGGTCCGCCGCAAGGACGGGTCCTACATCCGGTTCGACGAGAACGCCGCGGTCCTCATCAACGACGCCGGCGAGCCGCGCGCGACGCGCATCTTCGGCCCGGTGGCGCGGGAGCTGCGCGAGAAGCGGTACATGAAGATCGTCTCGCTCGCGCCGGAGGTGCTGTAGCATGAAGCCGCTCGTGTACAAGAAGGCCAAGCGCGTCCGGCAGCAGCCGGTGGTGCGCCACCGGCTCCGGATCACCAAGGGCGACACCGTCCAGGTGATCTCGGGCGACGACAAGGGGAAGCGCGGCAAGGTGCTCCGGGTCTATCCGAAGACCGGCCGGATCACGATCGAGGGCGTGAACGTGATCACCAAGCACCAGCGCGCCACCCAGACCACCGAGTCGGGGATCGTCCGGCGGGAAGCGCCGATCCACCACTCGAAGGCGATGCTCCTCGATCCGAAGAGCGGCGAGCCGACGCGGGTGCGCCGGCGCAAGGACGCCGACGGGACGATGGAGCGGATCAGCGTGACGTCCGGCGAGTCGATGCCGAGGAGCCGTTGAGGATGGCGAACACCACCGAGAAGACCGAGAAGGCCGAGAAGGCCCCCCGCGCCCCGAAGGGCGAGGGGAAGGCCCGGGAGAAGAAGGGCGGGCTCCCCGTCGATCCGGCGCCGAAGGCGCAGGAAGGGACGCCGCGGCTCCGCGCGTTCTACGAGCAGACGGTCCGGGCGAAGCTCGCGAAGGAGTTCGGGCTCACCAACCCGATGCAGATCCCGGGGCTCACCAAGGTCGTGCTCAACGTCGGCATGGGCGAGGCGGCCAAGACCCCGAAGCTGCTCGAGGCGGCCGTGGAGGAGCTCGGGCTCATCACCGGGCAGCGGGCCGTGATCACGCGCGCCAAGAAGGCGATCGCGAACTTCGGGCTCCGCGCGGGGATGCCGGTCGGGTGCAGCGTGACGCTCCGCGGCGCCCGGATGTGGGAGTTCCTGGACCGGTTCATCAACCTCACGGTGCCGCGCATCCGCGACTTCCGCGGGCTGCCGAACCGGAGCTTCGACGGCCGGGGGAACTACACCTTCGGCGTGAAGGAGCAGATGATCTTCCCCGAGATCGACTTCGACAAGGTCGAGAAGATCCACGGTATGGATATCACGATCGTGACCACTGCCGGTCGCGACGATCTGGCCATGGCGCTCCTGCGTGAGCTCGGGTGGCCCTTCCGCGGCGAGCAGCCGCAGCGCGTGGCGTAGGAGACGAGATGGCAAAGACCTGTTGGATCGAGAGGGCAAAGCGCACCCCGAAGTTCAAGTCCCGGGTGGTGCGCCGGTGCCAGCGGTGCGGCCGCTCGCGAGCGGTGCTGCGCAAGTTCGGCCTCTGCCGTATCTGTTTCCGTGAGCTCGCGCTGCAGGGGATGATCCCCGGTGTGCGCAAGGCCAGCTGGTAAGGGAAGGACGAGATGAGCCTGACAGATCCCGTAGCGGACATGCTGACGCGCATCCGGAACGCCTGTGCGGCGAACCACCGGCGCGTGGACATGCCGGTGAGCAAGCTGAAGACCGAGCTGGCCCGGCTGCTCCGAGACAATCACTATATCGCGGACTACAAGGTCCTCGACGACGGCGCCCACGGCGTGCTCCGGCTGTACCTCAAGTACCACAACGAGGCGCCGGTCATCCGCGAGCTCAAGCGGGTCTCCACGCCCGGCCTCCGGCGGTACGTCAAGTCGCGCGAGATCCCGCGCGTCAAGAACGGACTCGGGATGGCCATCGTGAGCACCTCGCGCGGCCTCATGAGCGACCGTGACGCGCGCACGCAGAACCTCGGCGGCGAGCTCGTCGCCGTGGTCTGGTAGGGGGCGCGATGAGCCGAATCGGCAAGCGGCCCGTGGCGATCCCGAGCGGGGTCACCGTCGAGGTCACGGACAACACGGTGGCGGTGAAGGGGCCGAAGGGCGAGCTCCGGCGCACGCTGCCCCGCGAGATGCAGGTGGCGCTCGAGAACGGCGCGGTCGCCGTGGCCCGGCCGAGCGACGAGAAGCGCCACAAGGCGCTGCACGGGCTCTCGCGCACGCTCGTGGCCAACATGGTCGAGGGCGTGTCGAAGGGCTTCACCAAGGTGCTCGAGATCCAGGGCGTCGGCTACAAGGCCGAGGCGAAGCCCTACGGCGTCAACCTCATCGTGGGCTTTTCGCACCCGGTGAAGTACGAGGCCCCGAAGGGGATCAAGATCTCGGTCGAGAACAACACGGTGGTGAAGATCGAGGGCGCGGACAAGGAAGTCGTCGGCCAGGTGGCCGCCGAGCTGCGCTCGGTCCGTCCCCCCGAGCCGTACAAGGGGAAGGGCATCCGCTACCAGGGTGAGCAGGTCCGGCGCAAGGCCGGCAAGACAGGAGCGAAGTAATGCGCCGGATTCATGCACCGAAGACGAGCAGCGAGCGCCGCTACCGCCGGCACCTCCGGGTCCGCCGCACGGTGGCCGGGAGCGCGGAACGGCCGCGCCTCGTGGTCTTCCGCTCGCTCAAGCACATCTATGCGCAGCTGGTGGACGACGACCGCGGCGTGACCCTCCTCGGCGTGAGCGACGCGAGCGAGGGGATCACCCCCGAGGGCGAGGGGAAGATCGGGCGCGGCAAGGCGGCCGGAAAGCTGCTGGCCGAGAAGGCGAAGGCCGCCGGGATCACCAGGGTGGTGTTCGACCGCGCGGGATACCGTTACCATGGTCGCGTGAAAGCCGTCGCCGACGGCGCACGCGAAGGCGGACTGGAGTTCTAAATGGCAGACGAGCAGCAGGTGCCGGGGCCGGAATCGGCGGAGAGCCGGACGGATCGGCCGGGCGGCGACCAGGCGGCGGCGGAGCGGAGCTCCGAGCGCACGCAGTCCCAGGGCGCGAGCGTGCCCGCGGCGCCGGGCGCGGAAGCTCCCCAGCAGCGGGGCGGGCGCGGCGGGCGGGGCGGCCGGGGTGGCCAGGGCGGTCAGGGCGGCCGCGGCCGGGGCGGTGAGCGCGGCCCCCGCCGCGATCGCGGCGACCGCGAGGCGGCGAGCGAGTTCGTCGAGAACGTGATCGCCATCAACCGCGTGGCCAAGGTGGTCAAGGGCGGGCGACGCTTCTCGTTCAACGCCCTCGTGGCGGTCGGGGATGGCAAGGGCCGCGTGGGGATCGCCACCGGCAAGGCGAACGAGGTCTCCGAGGCCGTCCGCAAGGCGGTGGACGCGGCCAAGCGGTCCATGGTGGACCTCCCGCGGACCGGCTCCACGATCCCGCACGAGATCCTCGGCGCGCACGGCGCCGGCCGGGTGCTCCTCAAGCCCGCCGCCACCGGTACCGGCGTCATTGCCGGCGGCCCGGTGCGCGCGGTGCTCGAGTGCGCCGGGATCACGGACATCCTGACCAAGAGCCTCGGCTCGAACAATCCGCACAACATGGTGCGCGCGACGGTGAACGGGCTGTCGCGCCTCGTGAGCGCGCGGCAGGTGGCGCGCGAGCGGGGCATCGAGCTCGACCAGATCGCGTACCGTCCGCGGCAGGAGGGCTGACGATGGGCAGGAATCCGGTGACGGGCCGCCAGGGCCCGGGAATGCATGCGGCGACGATTCCGTCGGAGAAGGACGCGAAGCGGATCAGCGTGAAGCAGATCCGCTCGGGCATCGGCCACCCGGCGACCATGCGGCGGACCCTGGCCGCGCTCGGGCTCCGGCACCACCAGCAGACGGTCGTGCTCGACAATACGCCGTCCATCCAGGGGATGCTGTTCAAGGTGCGCCACCTCATCGAGGTCGCGCCGGCAGGGAGGGAATGATGGCGGACGAGAAGATGATCACCCTGTCGACCCTGCGGCCGGCGCGCGGCTCGACCCAGGCGCGCAAGCGGGTGGGACGCGGCGTGGGCTCCGGGCTCGGCAAGACGTCCGGCAAGGGCCACAAGGGCCACAAGGCGCGGACCGGCGGCGGGACGAACCCCGGCTTCGAGGGCGGCCAGATGCCGATCTACCGGCGGCTCCCGAAGCGCGGCTTCACCAATCCGTTCCGCGTCGAGTCGCAGGCGGTGAACATCGCCCAGCTGAAGCGGCTGACCGGCACGGAGGTCACTCCCGAGACCCTCCTCGCGGCGGGACTCATCGACAAGCTCGACGCCCCGGCGAAGGTGCTGGGGACCGGCGAGGCGGATCGGGCGTACACGGTCCGCGGCCTCGCCCTCTCCGCGTCGGCGCGCACGAAGATCGAGGCGGCCGGCGGCAAGATCGAGGACTAAGTGACCGCACCCCGCGTGGCGTCGCTGGGCATCGACAAGGAGCTCGGCGACAAGCTCAAGTTCACGTTCATCGCGCTGCTCATCTACCGGGTCGGTGCCCACATCGCCGCCCCGGGCGTGGACGTGCAGGCGCTGGTGGACTTCATCCGGAACTCCGGCGCCGCCGGGTTCTTCGGCCTCTACGACACGCTGGGCGGCGGGCTCTCCCGGGCCACGGTCTTCGCGCTCGGGATCATGCCGTACATCTCGGCCTCCATCATCTTCCAGCTCGCCGGCGGCGTCGTGCCCTCGGTGGGCAAGATGCAGAAGGACGAGGAAGGCCGGAAGAAGATCACGCAGTGGACGCGGTACGCCACCGTGCTGCTGTCGATCGCGCAGGCGTATACCTACGCCCTCTTCGCGGAATCAATCGGCGCCATGGCGAACCCCGGCTTCATGTCGCGGCTCATCATGGTGATCACGCTGACCACCGGCGCGGTCTTCGTCATGTGGCTCGGCGAGCAGATCACCGAGCGGGGGATCGGCAACGGCATGAGCCTGCTGATCACCTTCTCGATCCTCGAGCGGCTCTGGCCGGGCACGCTGCAGCTCCTGCAGTTCATCCAGGGCGGCATCGTCTCGCCCCTCGGCGCCGTCTTCTTCGTCGCCATCGTGGTGGCCGTCATCGCCGCCACGGTGGCCATGACCATGGCGGCGCGGCGGATCCCCATACAGATCCCGCGCAAGGTGATGGGGCGCGGCCGGATCCGCGAAGGGCAGAAGACGTTCATCCCGATCCGGCTCATCACCGCCGGCGTGATGCCGATCATCTTCGCCCAGACGATCATCGTGGTCCCGGGGACGATCGCGAACTTCTCCCAGAGCCCCTGGCTCCAGGACTTCGCGTCGTTCCTCAACCCGGTGACGGGCGGATGGGCGTACGCCATCGTCTTCGCGGTGATGGTCGTCGTCTTCAGCTACTTCTATACGTCCATCGTCTTCAACTCGGTGGACCTGTCGGAGAACCTGAAGAAGCAGGGCGGGTTCATCCCGGGGGTGAAGCCGGGCGCCAGCACCGCGGACTACATCGACGGCGTCCTCTCCCGGATCACGCTCCCGGGGTCGCTCTTCCTGGCGTTCGTCTCGCTCGTGCCGATGGTGGTGTCGAACTGGGTGGGGGTGCAGGCGCACTTCGGCGGGACGTCGGTCCTGATCGTGGTCGGCGTGCTCCTCGACACCATCGCCCAGATCGAGCAGCACCGTCAGCTCCGCAAGTACGACGGCTTCATGAAGACCGGCCGCGTCAAGTTCCGGGGACGGCAGCAGCGGTACATGTAGCGGTGAGCGGTGCATGGTGAGCGGTGAGCGGGCGTTCCCTTGCCCCGCTCACCGCTCACCGCTTCCCGGCCATTCTTTCCAGAGGCCACCATGGACATCCTCCTGATGGGCCCCCCGGGCGCGGGGACGGGTACCCAGGGCAGCATCCTCGGCGATCGGCTCGGGCTCCCCAAGTTCGCCACCGGCGACCTTCTCCGCGACGCCGTGCGGCGCGGCACGCCCCTCGGGCTCAAGGCGAAGGAAGTGATGGAGGCGGGGCGCCTCGTGAGCGACGACATCATCCTCGGCGTGGTGCGCGACGAGCTCGCCCGCGGCGAGGCGCGCCGCGGCGTCATCTTCGATGGCGTGGTCCGCACCATCCCGCAGGCCGAGGGGGTCGAGGCGCTGCTCGCCGAGCGGGGCCGGAAGATGGACGCCGTCCTCTTCTTCGATGTGACCGACGAGGAGATCCTCGCGCGGCTGGCCCGGCGCCGGGAGCTCGACGGCCGCGCCGACGATGACCCCGCCGCGGTCGCCGTCCGCCTCCAGGCCTACCGGGAGCAGACGGCGCCGGTGCTCGACTGGTACGAGGCCCGGGGCGGGGTGATCCGGATTCCCGCCGTGGGCACGGTGGACGAGATCGCCGACCGGGTCCGGGCGGCGCTGAAGCGGCAATGATCACCCTCAAGTCCGCGCGCGAGATCGAGAGCATGGCTCGCGCCGGCCGGATCGTCGGCAATACCCTCCGCCTGATGCGCCAGACGGTCCGCGCGGGACTCACGACCGAGGACCTCGACGCGGCGGCGGAGGAGTTCATCCGCAGCCACCCCGGCGCCGTGCCCTCCTTCAAGGGCCTGTACGGCTTCCCGAAATCGCTCTGCATCTCGATCGACGAGGAGATCGTCCACGGCATTCCTTCCCGCAAGCGCGTGCTGCGGGAAGGGAGCATCGTGAGTGTCGACTGCGGCGTGCACTTCGAGGGGCTCCACGCCGATGCGGCGACCACGATCCCGGTCGGCGCGGTGAGCGATGAGGCCGGGCGGCTGATGTCCGTCACCGAAGCGGCCCTCGCCGCCGGCGTCGCCGCCGCGCGCGTGGGCAATCACATCGGGGACATCGGGCACGCGGTGCAGACGGTGGCGGAAGGGGCGGGATTCGGCGTGGTGCGGGAGCTCGTGGGACACGGCATCGGGACGCGGTTCCACGAGGAGCCGCAGGTCCCGAACTACGGCGCTCCGAAGCGCGGCCCGCAGCTGCGCGTGGGCATGACGCTCGCCATCGAGCCCATGATCACGCAGGGGAGCCCGCTCACGAAGACGCTCAAGGACAAGTGGACCGTGGTGACGGCCGACGGGAAGCTCTCCGCCCACTTCGAGCACACCGTCGCCATCACCGAGGCGGGGCCCCGGGTCCTCACCGCGCCGGACTGATCTGGTCCAGCAGCCACCGGTGCATGGGGCCATTGCCCGCCACCACCGAGCTGTGCCCGATCCCGATCTCCCGTCCACCGAAATCGGTGACGACACCCCCGGCTTCCCGCACGAGGAGCGCCCCGGCGGCGATGTCCCAGGCCGAAAGCTGCTGTTCCCAGAACCCTTCGAATTCCCCGGACGCCACCGAGGCGAGGTCGAGCGCGGCCGAGCCGGCGCGACGCAATCCGCTCGCGCCCGCCGAGATGCGGGCGAACTGCCCCTGATACTCGTCGATCCGCGTGAGGTCCTTGAAGGGATAGCCGGTCCCGATCAGCGCAAAGGCCGGATCGGTGATCGGCGAGACGGAGAGCCGCCGGCTGCCGCTCCACGCGCCTTCCCCGCGGGACGCCGTGTAGAGCTCGTTGCGGGGCACGTGCAGCACGACACCCGCCTCGAGGCGCCCGTCCACGGCCGCCGCGATCGAAACGGCGTACCAGGGATAGCCGTGCAGGAAATTCGTGGTGCCGTCGAGGGGATCCACGATCCAGACGAGGCCGCGGGTGGCGACCTCCGGATTGAGCTCCTCTCCAACGACGGTGGAGCCGGGCTCGGCGGCGAGCAGCACGTCGCGGATGATCCCTTCGGACGCCCGGTCCACCTCGGTCACGAAATCCCGGGCGGCCTTCCGGCCCCACGCATGGGGGTCCACGGGTCGCTCGACCGAGCGGACATAGGTGGCCGCCCGCTCGGCCGCGGTGGTGGCCAGATGCAGTAAGTCCAAGCTTGATAGTTGCTTGCGAGCACTCTGGGAGGTGGGTAGCTTGCCGGTCATGCCACGCATATTCTCGGGAATCCAGCCCACCGGCGAGCTGCACATCGGCAACTGGCTCGGCGCGGTACGGAACTGGGTCCACCTGCAGGAGCGCTACGACTGCCTGCTCTGCATCGTGGACCTGCACGCGATCACCGGGGCATTCTTCGATCCGGCGACGAATCTCGAGCGCACGCGCGACATGGCGATCGGCGTGCTCGCCGCCGGGGTCGATCCCGCCCGCGCGACCTTCTTCGTCCAGTCGCACGTGCCGGCGCACTCGCAGCTCATGTGGCTTCTCAACGCCGTGACCCCGGTGGGCGAGCTGGAGCGGATGACGCAGTACAAAGATAAGTCGGCGGCGCTCGAGAGCATCCCGGCGGGTCTGCTGAACTATCCGATCCTCATGGCGGCCGACATTCTCCTCTACCGCGCCGATCTGGTGCCGGTGGGCGAGGACCAGGTGCAGCATCTGGAGCTCGCGCGCGAGGTGGCGCGCCGCTGGAACGCCGCCTATGCGGCGGGGGCGTCGGTCCTGCCGGAGCCCCAGGCCCTGCTCACCGACGCCAAGCGCATCATCGGGCTCGACGGCGAGCAGAAGATGTCGAAGACGAAGGGGAACACGATCGGCCTCCTCGATTCCCCCGACGTGATCTGGCAGAAGCTCCGGCCGGCCAAGACCGATCCGGCCCGGGTCACGAAGAAGGATCCCGGCACCCCCGAGATCTGCAACATCTACGACCTCCATCGCTACTTCTCGCCGGCGGAAACGATCGAGACGGTGGCGGTGAACTGCCGCGGCGCGAAGTGGGGGTGCCTCGACTGCAAGCGGGTCCTGGCGGACAACATGGCCGCCACGCTCGCGCCGATCCGGGCGCGCGCGGCCGAGCTGGCGGCAGCACCGGCGCGCGTGGAGGAGATCCTCGCTGCGGGCGCCGCCCGCGCCGGGGCAATCGCGGCGGAGACGCTGCGCGAGGTGCAGGACCGGATGGGCTTCATGCCCGCTCACCCCGCGGCCGCGACGGCCGTGAAGGCCACGACCTGACGGAGCCGGAATGGAGAAGATCATCAAGGCGGCAGTCGAGCGGGGCGCGTCGGACCTTCACATCAAGGCCGGCGACGTCTTCCGCGCGCGGATCAACGGCAAGCTGGTCCCGCTCACCAAGCAGCGGCTCACGCCGGAGCAGACCCGGACGATCGCGCTCAAGCTGATGAGCAGCGACGAGGATCGCGCGCGGATCGACCGGCTCCGCGACTTCGACTGCTCATGGGGAATGCCGGGCGTGGGACGCTTCCGGGTGAACGTGCTGCGCCAGCGCTCGTCGTTCATGATCGTGATGCGGGTGATTCCGTTCGCCGTCCCGACGATCGAATCGCTCGGGCTCCCCGAGTCGCTCAAGCAGCTGGCCGAGTCGGAGCGCGGGCTCATCCTCGTGGCCGGCGTGAGCGGGAGCGGGAAGAGCTCCACGATCGCCGCCATCGTGCACCACATCAACACGGCGGATCAGCGGCACATCGTCACCGTGGAGAACCCGATCGAGTTCCTGCACCGGGATCTCAACTGCTCGGTGACGCAGCGCGAGGTCGGCGTGGACACCGAGAGCATCGCGGTGGGCCTGCACGCGGCGCTCCGCCAGGACCCCGACGTGATCGTGGTGGGCGACATCGCCGACGCGGATACGGCGGCCACGGTGCTCAAGGCGGCGGAGTCGGGGCTCCTCGTCATCGCCTCGCTCCCGACGCCGGATGTCACCACCACCGCCGGGCACCTGATCGCGATGCTCCCGGACGCGGAGCGCGAGATCGGCCGGATGCGCCTCGCGGAATCGGTGCGCGCGATCCTCGCGCAGCAGCTCCTCCCCCGTCGCGAGGGGGAAGGGCGGGTGGCGGCGATGGAGATCTTCGTGGCGACACCCGAGACACGGCAGGTGCTTCGCGATCCCGCGCGCCTCGGCGAGCTCGCGACGGTCATGACCCGCGGCGACGGCATGCAGACGCTGGCCCAGCACCTGGAGGAGCTCGTGAGCGCGGGGACCGTCGCGGAGGAGACCGCACGCGCCGCGGGCTACGAGCCGCCGCAGGCGACGGGGCGCGGCCGGAAGGGACGCGGCTGACGGAGCTCGGAGCGACCCTCGACGCGGTCCTGGCGCTGCACCGGGAAGCCGGCACCTCCGGCGCCGCCGAGGCGCGCCGGCTCCTCCGCGCGGAGCTCGAGCGGCTCGGCTACGAGGTCGAGGTCCAGCGCTTCGCCTTCTCCCCCCGGGCGCTCTCCGCCTTTCCCATCCTTGGCGCCGGCCTCGGCTGGCTCGCGCTGCTCCAGATCCCCCTCCTGCTCCTTCCCGGCGCGCCCCCGTGGGCGGCTCTCCTCGTCTGGGGCGCCGGCGTCGCGGCGCTCCTCACGCTCTTTGCGGGCGTGGCGCTCGGATGGGGTGGGCAGGGGGACGTGCGGGAGGATGCGACCCTCATCGCCCGGCGAGCGGGCGCGCAGGTGACCCGCTGGATCGTCGCGCATACCGATACGAAGGCGCAGGGGCATTCCATGGCCGGGCGCCTCGCGGCCGTCTGGGCGGTGCTCGTGGCGGGAGGCCTGCTGACCGGGCTGGCACTCGCCAGGCTCGGGGGACCGCCGGGCAATGCCGCCGTGGCCGCCGGGGCAGCGGCCGCCCTGGGCGCGGGTTTCCTGGCGACCCGGGGACGGCTCCGGGGGACGACGGAGGGTGCGCGGGACAACGGCAGCGGCCTGGTGGCCGCCCTCACCGCAGCCGCCGCATGCCATGATCCTGCGACGGGCTTCCTCCTGACCGGGGCGGAGGAGTTCGGACTGGTGGGCGCGCGCATTCTCGGGAAGACCCGGCCGGAGCTCGTGCGGGGCACGCGCGTCATCAACATCGATACGGTGGACGATCGGGGTGTCCTCGCCCTGGTGAGTCACGACGCGGCGGGGCGAGGGCTGGCGGCGCGGCTCCGTCCGCTGCTCACAGGGGATGCGACGCCGGTCCGGGAGCGACGTCTCCCGCTCGGGATCTTCGTGGACAGCTATCCGCTCGCCCGTGCCGGAGCCGCGGCGGTGACCATCGGACGTCTCGACTGGTCCACGCTCCGGCGACTGCACACCCCGCGAGATACACGGGAGGGTTTCGCCTTCGACACGGCCCTCCGGCTCGGGCTCCTGCTGGGACGGGAGGGGGCGGAGTAACGCTCGCGCACGTCTTGCCGCCGTCCCCCGGTGCCCCTACTATTCTCCGAGGATTCACGAGCCCCGCCGAGGGCTCTTTTTTTTGTGCCGCAGCGAGAGGGCGACATGTTCGACGAACGGACCAGCTGCGCGGTCGTCGTGGGGGCGCAATGGGGGGACGAAGGCAAGGGGAAGCTCGTGGATGTCCTTGCCGAGCGCGCCGACTTCGTCGTGCGCTATCAGGGGGGCGCCAACGCCGGCCATACCGTGGTGATCGGCGAGTCGCAGTTCATCCTGCGCCAGATCCCCTCCGGCATCCTGCATCCGGGCGTCACCTGCGTCGTCGGCAACGGCGTCGTGCTCGACCCGGAGACGTTCTTCGGTGAGCTCGACGGGCTCGCCGAGCGGGGGATCGTCACGGAAGGGCGGCTCTTCGTCTCGGATCGCGCGCACCTCGTCCTGCCGTACCACAAGCTCCTCGATGCCGCGAGCGAGAAGAGCCAGGCGATCGGGACGACCGGCCGCGGGATCGGCCCGGCCTATGCCGACAAGACGGGCCGGCGAGGCATCCGGGTGGGCGACCTGCGCGACCTGCGGGCGACGAGCCGCCTCCTGGAGGATCGGGTGGAGCGCGCCAACGCGCTCCTGGCGATGATGGGCTCGACCGAGCGCGCCTCGGTCGCGGAGCATGAGGCGCTCATCGAGCGGCTCGCGCCACGGCTCCTTCCGGTGACGGCGGATACCGGTCTGCTCGTGCACCGGGCGCTCAGGGGCGGGAAGCGGGTGCTTCTCGAAGGGGCGCAGGGCGCGCTGCTCGACCTCGACCACGGCACCTATCCCTTCGTCACCTCCTCCAACACGACGGCGGGCGGCGCTTCGGTGGGCGCCGGGATCGGGCCCACGGCCATCGACGGCGTGCTCGGCGTGGTCAAGGCGTACACCACCCGCGTGGGCAACGGTCCGCTCCCGTCGGCGGCGTCGCCGGAGGACGACGAGCGGCTCCGCCGGCTCGGCGGCGAGTTCGGCGCGGTCACCGGACGGCCGCGGCGGTGCGGCTGGTTCGATGCCACCGTCGTGCGCTACGCGGTCCGCGTGAACGGCCTCACGGGGCTCGCGGTGACCAAGCTCGACGTGCTCGACACGATCGAGGAGATCCCGGTGTGCGTGGCGTATGATCTGGATGGCGAGCGCTGCGAGGAGCTGCCGTCGGAAGTGGAGCGGCTGGAGCGGGTGCGGCCGGTGTATGCGTCACTGCCGGGGTGGCGGAACCCGACGGGAGCGGCGCGAACCCTGGCCCAGCTCCCGTCGGCCGCCCGTGCGTACCTCGACCGGATCGAGGAGCTCGCCGGCGCGCCGATCCGCTACGTGAGCGTCGGCACGCGGCGCGATCAGATCATCGAGGTCTGAATCCGCCGGTCCCACTCCCGCATCATGGCGACGAACGAGCGGGCGATGGCGGGATCGAACTCGATTCCGGCCCGCCCCTCGATGTAGGCGATCGCCCGCTCCGATTCCCATGCATCCCGGTAGGGCCGCTTCGTCCGGAGGGCGTCGTAGACGTCGCACACGTGGACCAGGCGGCTCGCGTACTGCGTTTCGCGTGCATCGGGAAGGTGGGGATAGCCGCCGCCATCGATCATGATGTGGTGCTCGTAGGCCACGACGGCGGCGAACTCGAGCGGATCGCTGTTCGAGAGCAGCATGCGCGCGCCTACCACCGGGTGATCGTGCACCACCCGCCGCTCCGCCTTCGTGAGCCGGCCCGGCTTGTTCAGGATCTCCTCCGGGATGCACACCTTCCCCAGGTCGTGCAGGAGGCCGGCGAGCCCCAGGGCGCGCACCGTGTCCGTGCCCAGCTCCAGATACTCCCCCAGGGCCATTGCCAGCACCGACACGTTCATCGAATGGGTCGTCGTGTACTGGTCGTACTCCTTCAGCTGGAGCAGCGGGAGGATCATCGCCTGCTGCGCGTGCATCGCGAGCGAAAGCGAGCGAACCACGCCATCCGCTTCCGCCGCTGGGAGCCGCCCGCCGGTGCGCACTTCATTGTGGACCCACGCCACGGCGTCCCGCTCGTCCCGGAGCGCATAGCTCAGTCCGGCCACGGCGAGGTCGCTGTCCGGCCTCGTCTCGCCCTGGTCGGCGAGCGTGACGAGGCCGAAGCGGACCGGCGAGGGCCCGGCGTGGAGGCGATCGGCGGAGCTCGCAGGCCGCACCCCGAGGCGCGCGGCGAGGTCGCCGAGAAGCCGGTCGAACTGGTCGGCATCGAGTCGCTCGATGAACTCGATCCGCTCGATTCCCGCGCGGGCGAGCGCGTCGCTCCACTCCCACCCCTCGAGCTCCGGGAGCACCTCGGCCCCGGCCAGCACCTCGCCCGACAGGAAGGTGAACTCGATCCCCGGTCCGGCGGACTGGAGATCGTGCAGAGCCGTGTAGGCGGATTCGACCGCGCGGCGCGTGGCGGGGTGCTCGTCGCCGTACAACCCCATGGTCGAGAGCGTGCGCGAGAGCGCAGTGAGGAACTTCCGGTAATCTCTCATCGGAGCTCGGCGAGGGCGGCGCGGATCTCGGGGTCCCGGTGCCCCGCCGCGCGGAAAAGGAGTCGCCGGATCCGCGGATCGGCGGGGCCCAGCCGCGCGAGCCCGGTGAGCGCGGCGAGCAGCTCGGGGGACTTGGGGCCGAGGCGGAGGGGAAGCCACCGGCGCGGCGGGAAGGCGATCGCGGTCAGGCGCGTGACGGCGTCGCCGTTCCCGGTCTGCGTCAGCACCCGGATGGCGAGCACCCGGTGCTCGGCGTTGCGCCCCTCGGCCGCGAGCGCCTCCACCTGCGGGATCGCCGCGCAGGGACAATCATCGAGCGCCGCGCTCAGCGCCATGGCCACGATGCCGTCGTCGCGATCCTTCAGCGCGTCGGAGACGGCCTCGTCCCGATGGCGGCGCGAGGCGAAGAGGATCTTGTAGGCCTCCCGCCGCACCCGCGGGTCGGGATGCGCAGCGTACTCGACCGGCGAGAACCCGTCCGGCCAGCTCGCGGATTCCGCAAAGAGCTGCAGAATGTTCCGCTGGAGGAACCAGGGGGCGTTCTCGAGCCGCGCCGCCGCGGCTTCGGCCGCGCGCGGGCCGAGCGAGCGGAGCCATCGGAGCGCCGCGGCGCGGACGGAGCGGTGCGGGCTCCGCTCCAGGGTGTCGAGGAGCGGGTCGGTGGCGTCGGCGCCGAGCCGCCCCACCAGGATTCCGGCCATCGTGCGGTCGGGCCGCTCGCTCAGGAGCTCCGTGCGGAGGCGCTCCGGGGTGGCGACGTGCTTCCAGAGGGCGCCCGATGCCGCCGTCGAGGGCGCCGAGTCGAGAATCGTCGCGATGGTCTCGAACGCGCGCCGCTCGAGGAGCCGGTCGAGCGCGCTCGTCACCGAAGGGCCCACGCAGTCCACTTCGAGCGCCATGCGGAGCACGAGATCGGGCTCGCAGCTGATCGTCGCCTCCGTCAGGCGATCGGTCGGCGCCTGGCGCACCATCCCTTCGAGTATGGCGGTATAAGAGCTCGGATTGGGATCCTCGAGGGCCCAGTTGCCGAGGAGCCGCGCGACGTTCTTCCGGAGACCGGCATCGGTGGTCGGCGTCGGCGCCGCCCGCTTCGTGTTCTGGGCGAGCTTGTGGAGGAGCCGGAGCATGTTGTGCGAGATGGTGGACTCCGAGCTCTCCGCAGCCCCCTCCAGCACCTCGACCACGGCGTCGAGCGCCAGGAGCTGGGAGGAGTCGAGGGCGACGCGCTTCCGGTCGGGGTGATCGGCTCCCGCTTCGAGCAGCCGCCGCAGCGTGTCGGGATCGAGCGACTTGATGAGCCGGGCCACCCGCTGGCGCAGCCGATCCTCCCCGGCGCCGACCCGCCCCGAGCTCTCCTCGGCGATCTGGGTGAGGTAGCCAAGGACGACCTTGTCGTAGGTGACGTCGTCGCGCTCCCGCTCGCGCGGCTCCTCCACGATGAGCGATGCGTCGTCCGGGTCCCCGCGCTCTCCCTCGCCCGCCAGAGCCGCCTGGGCAAGCTCGATCCAGAGCTCGCGCTCGGTCGTCGCATCGGCCGGCTCGCCCTCGTCGTCCCGGAGCGCGAGCTTGCCGTAGGCGGCGGGGTGCAGCTCGATGTGCGGCCAGGCGGCCGCGCCGGGGAGACGGGGCCCGAGGGGGCCGTCGCCCCGCTGCGGGTCGGCGGCGAGCGCGCCGAGGAGCGAATCGATCTCCTCGAGCGAGGTGCCGACGCTGAAGCGCACCGACGCGATCCGGTGGCGGTGCAGGCGCCGCGCCAGCTCCCGCAGGAGCGCGTTGCGCGGGCTCGTGGTGACGTTCTCGATGACGAGCTGGTCGCGCGCGACGCCGAGGGTCACCGACTCCCGGCGCTCGAGGAGCACGTCCAGGCGCCGGACGAAGCGGTCGGCGGAGGCTTCCAGCTGGGGGTGGCCTGCAGGGTACATCGATCGCTTGTGCAGCACGATCGAGAATTCGACGAGAAAGTCGGAGAGCTCCCGCGAGAGGGCCGCGTCGGCGCCGTGCCCGTCCTTCCGGCGGGACCGGGACGGACGCGCGGCGTCGCACCCCTCCGGGGAGGGCGCCGCAGGCGATTCCGCGTCGGTGGGCGGGTCTGGCTTGCGAGCCGCGCCGCGATTGCCGTGCATTCCGCCTCGGATGGAAATGGGTGCCTCAGGGGGCCGGGCACGAAGGGGCAAGAACCGCGCCGGGTCTGCCACGGTCGTAAGTTGCTTTCGATGCGGCACTTAACTACACTTCGCCCCACGCCGATCCGGGGCCGGCCATGCCGGTCGCGGCAACTCGCCTCACACTGCCACCGATTCATACCTCTCACGCGCCCGCTCATGGCCGATACCACCCTGATGGACAAGCTCGTTTCGCTGTGCAAGCGGCGCGGCTTCATCTTCCAGTCTTCGGAGATCTACGGCGGGCTCGGGTCCGTCTGGGATTACGGGCCGCTCGGCGTGGAGCTCAAGCGGAACGTGAAGGAGCGCTGGTGGCGCGCCATGGTCCACGAGCGCGACGACATCGAGGGCCTCGACGCGGCCATCCTCATGCATCCGAAGGTGTGGGAGGCCTCGGGGCATGTCTCCGGCTTCACCGATCCGCTGGTGGACTGCCGCCAGTGCAAGAACCGGTTCCGCGCGGACGATACGCGGCTCAAGGGGACGCCGGGAACGCCGGAGGCGCAGTGTCCCGTCTGCGGGAGTCGAGGCACGCTCACCGAGCCGCGGCTCTTCAACCTGATGTTCAAGACGTTCATGGGCCCGGTCGAGGAACAGGCGGCGGTCATTTACCTCCGTCCCGAGACGGCGCAGGGGATCTACGTCAACTACCTCAACGTCCTGCAGGGATCCCGGCAGAAGATCCCCTTCGGAATCGCTCAGGTGGGCAAGGCGTTCCGCAACGAGATCACGCCGGGCAACTTCATCTTCCGGACGCGCGAGTTCGAGCAGATGGAGATGCAGTTCTTCGTGAAGCCGGGGACGGACGCAGAGTGGTTCGAGCGCTGGCGGGAATGGCGGATGGCGTGGCATCACGGCCTCGGGCTCGATCCCGCCCGGCTCCGCTGGCACGAGCACGGGCCCACCGAGCTCGCGCACTATGCCCGCGCGGCCTACGACATCGAGTACGAGTTTCCGTTCGGGTGGAACGAGATCGAGGGAATCCACAACCGCGGCGACTTCGACCTCGGGCGCCACCAGGAGCATTCGGGGAAGAAGCTCGAGTACTTCGACCAGGGCGCCGGCGAGCGCTATCTCCCCTGGATCGTGGAGACGTCCGCGGGCGCCGACCGCGTCACCCTCACCGTGCTGGTGGACGCCTATCGCGAGGAAACGGTCGAGGGCGAGACGCGCGTGGTCCTCGGGTTCCATCCCGCGATCGCCCCGATCAAGGCGGCCGTGCTTCCGCTGGTCAAGAAGGACGGGATGCCGGAAGTGGCCACGGCGGCCTACGACGCGCTCCGCCGGCGCTTCCCCTGCTTCTACGACGACAGCGGCGCGATCGGCCGCCGCTACCGGCGGATGGACGAGGCGGGAACGCCCTT
Organism: Gemmatimonadales bacterium; assembly: GCA_035765075.1. Lineage (GTDB taxonomy): Bacteria > Gemmatimonadota > Gemmatimonadetes > Gemmatimonadales > GWC2-71-9 > CAMLLJ01. The sequence continues at coordinate 6,324 of DASTYH010000141.1, read as the reverse complement.
CTGCGTGACGATCGACGGCGAGACGCTCACCGAGCGGACCGTCACCGTGCGGCATCGGGACTCGATGCGGCAGGATCGGGTCGGCCTCGACCGGCTCGCGGACTACCTCGGGCAGGCGCTCGCCGGCTGAGCGCCGGAGCGGCGATGCGACTCCAGGATTTCGAGGCGATGGTGCGCCGGCTCTCCGCGGAGGTGCCGGCGCATTTCTTCGACGGGATCGCGGAAGTGGTCGTCTCGCCGCGCGCCGTGCCGCACCCGGTCCGCGCCGAGATCTACACGCTCGGCGAGTGCATTCCACTCGACGTCGGCGAGAGCGGCGAGGAGATCCAGAGCCGGATCGTGCTGTACTACGGCTCCTTCGCGGCGCTGGCGCGGCTCGAGCCGGGATACGACTGGCGCGGGGAGACGTGGGAGACCCTGACCCACGAGCTGCGGCATCACCTCGAATGGCGGGCGCGTGCTCCGGCGCTCGAGTCGTATGACGCCGCGGCGGAGCACAACTTCGCCCGGCACGACGGCGAGCCGTTCGACCCCCTGTTCTACCTGGATGGCGAACGCGAGGCCGAGGACGTCTACAGCGTGGACGACGACTATTTCATCGACCGCATCGTGAGCGTCGCGCCGGCCGAGGTCGCCTTCGGCTGGCACGGTGCGGCGTACCGCGCCAGCGTGCCCCCCGATGCGACGCTCCCGGCGCTGCTCTCGGTGGACGGGCTCGAGGAGCCCCCGCCGGGTGAGCTGGTGCTGGTGCTCCGGCGCCGCCCCCGGGTCCTCGACCTGTTCCGGAAACCGACGCTCTTCCAGGCCACCGTCACCGCGCGGCCGGTTTAGATTCCGGTTGCCTTCACCAGGATCCCGCAATGCGGAAGTTCGTATCCGGCGCGCTCCTCCTCGCCGCCTGCACCGGAGGCGCCGGTGGTCCCCCCTCCGCTCCGGCCGTGGCGCCGGCGAGCGCGCCGGTCGCATTCGACTATCTCATCGGCGTCTCCAGCGAATCGGGAGACATCATCACCTGGATCCGGCCCGGCCCGGACACGCTCATCGTGGACCGGGTGGTCCCGGTGGGGATCATGCCGGCGGACATCGACGGACCGCACAACATCACGATGGCGCCGGATCAGAAGAGCTATTACGTGAGCATCGCGCACGGGGCGCCCTACGGAACGCTCTGGCGCATGGATGCCGCCACCGACTCGCTCCTCGGCCGCGCGCCGCTCGAGTTCTACCCCACGACGATCGCCCTCACCCCCGATGGGGAGCTGGCGTTCGTGGCCAACTCCGACTTCTTCGGCGACCGGCCACGGCAGAACCCGCTCTCGATCGTGCACACGCCGGAGATGCTCAAGATCGCCGAGGTCACCGCGTGCGACATGCCGCACGGCGTCCGGGTGAACCATGCCGGCACGACGGTCTACGTCACCTGCATGCACTCCGACGAGCTCCTCGAGATGGAGGTGGCGACGTTCGACATCACGCGGCGGGCGAGCACCGGAGCGGGCGCGGCGGCGCCGGCAGCGGCGCCGGCGGGGGCCGGACACGAGCACGGCGCGGTCACCTGCGCGCCGACCTTCGTCGCGGTCGCGCCGGATGACCGGACGCTCTACGTGGCGTGCAATACGGGCAACACGCTGCAGGTCTGGGACGCGGCGTCGCTCGCGCGGCTCGCGGAGATCCCGGTGGGGAAGGGGGCGTACAATGTGGAGCCGTCCCCCGATGGCACGCACGTCATCGTCACGAACAAGAAGGACCGGAGCGTGAGCCTGGTGGATGCACGGACCCGCACCGAGGTGGCGCGCATTCCGACCACCAAGCCCGTGGTGCACGGCGTCGCGTGGTCGCCCGATGGGCGCTACGCCTATATTTCCCAGGAATCGGTCGGGGCCGATCCGGGAGCGGTCGACATGATCGATGTGGCCGGGCGCCGCGTCGTCGCGACGGTCCCGCTCCCCGCCCAGCCGACCGGCATCACCATTCATCGCCGCGCTGCGGCGCCAGCCAACTGACGGAGCGCATGGTCTACGAGACGACGACGGCGCTGGGGGGCGCGGAAGTGATCGCGCGGGCCAAGCGCTTCTTTGCCGAGCGGGTTCCGCAGCAGGCGGCCTTCCCCGAGAAGGAGGGGCCGGCACACCTCGTCCTGCGGGGGCAGGGGGGCGAGGAGATCGCCATCGCGATCCTTCCCGCCGAGCGCGGTGTGCGGGTCCGCGCCTCGACGCTCCTCTTCGACCAGCCGCTGGAGCGCTTCCTCACGACGCTGCCGCGGGTCGAGTTCGCGGCATGAGCGTGGACCTTCCGGTCCGGGTGGTGGTGCAGGATGTCTGGGACGAGGTCCGGCTGCTGCTCCCCGACTCCACCTCGCTCGATGAGCTCAAGCGCCAGGCGCTCCGCGCGACCCGGGTCATGCGCGATCCCGACGGCTATGTCGTCAAGTTCCGCGGGGCTGCGATCGCGGACGACGCGACGCTCCGCGAGGCGGGCGTCGTCCCGGAGGCCAACCTCATCGTGGCGCCCCGCCGCCGCCGGCCGGTGCGCTAGGGTGCGGGACCCGCACGAGGGTTCGGCGCGTCTCAACCGGACGCTCACGATTCTCGCCGCGGCCTTCCTCGCCTTCGACGGCGCCGCGCTCCTCGTGGCGGCGGCGCTGCTCCGCCGGCCGTTCCTCGCCGTCGTCGGCGTCTGCCTCTTCGCGTCGAGCGGCCTCGTCTTCGTCTACTGGCGGTGGCACCGGCGCCAGCTGGCGGAGATCGTGGAGGCGCGTCGTGCGCTGTCCGCCGACGCGCGCGCCATCCAGGACCTCATCCGCCGCAGCTGATTCCCGGTAACGTGCCCGTTCCGGTCTTCACCCATCCCGCTTCCCTGCTGCACGATCCCGGCCCGGGGCATCCCGAGCGCCCGGCCCGCCTGCGCGCGGTCATCGCGCGCCTCGGGAGCGAGCCGGCGGCCCGGCTGCTGGAGGCGCCCGAGGCGGAGCTGAGCGCGCTGGAGGAGGTGCACGACCCGGCGTACCTCGAGCGGCTCCGGCGCGCCGCCGCGGCCGGCGGCGCCGTGCTCGACGAAGACACCACCATGAGCGCCGACAGCTGGGACGCGGCCCTTCGGTCGGCCGGCGGCGCGATGGCGGCGGTGCGTCACGCGCTGCGGGAGGGGGGCGGCGCGTTCTCCGCCGGGCGCCCGCCCGGCCACCACGCGCTCCGCGCGCGAGCCATGGGCTTCTGCCTCCTCGCCAACGCAGTCCTCGCGGCGCGCGCGGGGCAGCGGGAGGGTGCGGAGCGTGTGCTCATCGTGGACTGGGATGTGCACCACGGGAATGGAACGCAGGCCCTGGTCGAATCCGATCCGTCCATTCGTTTCGTCTCCCTGCACCAGTGGCCGTGGTGGCCCGGAACGGGCGCCGAGTCGGAGCGGGGCGTGGGGAACGTCTTCAACGTTCCCCGTCCTCCGGGGCTTCCCCCCGAGCGGTACGTCGAGGATCTCTGGGGCGCCATCGGGCGCGCCACCGACGGCTGGACGCCCGGGCTCATCGTCGTATCGGCCGGCTTCGACGCCATGCGGGGCGATCCCCTCGGCGGCTTCACCCTCGAGCCGGGGCACTATGCGGAGCTCACCCTCCGCCTCCGCCAGCTCGCCCCGGCCGCGCCGCTCGTCGGGGTGATGGAAGGGGGCTACATTCCAGACCGCCTGGCCGAGGGCGTCGCCGCCCACGTGCGCGCCATGGCCTGACCCCACGCGACCCGAGGCCCCCGTGCCGCTCCGGCTTCACACCGAGTTCCAGACCCTCACGACCCGGCATCCGTTCATCATCGCGCGCGGCGGCCAGTCGGAATACCGCACCGTGCTGGTGCGGCTGACCGACGAGGACGGCGTCGAGGGGTGGGGCGAGGCGGCGGCGACGAAGTTCTACGGTGAGACCCCCGATTCGGTGATGGCGGCGCTCGCGGTGTACGGGCATGCGCTGCCGGCGAACCCGTTCGATCTGGAGGAGGCGGAGCGCGCCTGGCTGCAGATGCTGGGCGGGAACGCGTCCGCGCGGGCCGCGCTCTCCGCGGCGCTGCACGACCTCGTGGGAAAGCGCCTGGGGATTCCCGTGTATCGGCTCTGGGGCCTCGATCCCGCGCGCGCCCCGCGCTCGACCTTCACGATCGGCATCGACACCGCCGAGCGGATCCGCATGAAGGTGCGGGAGGCCGCCGAATATCCGATCCTCAAGGTGAAGCTGGGGAGCGACCGCGATCTCGAGATCCTGCAGGCGATCCGTGCCGAGACCGATCGGGAGCTCCGCGTCGACGCCAACTGCGGCTGGACCGTGAAGCAGACGATCGCGATGCTGCCGGTGCTCGCGGAGCACGGCGTCACCGTGCTCGAACAACCCCTCGCTCCGGGAGATCTCGAGGGCCTCGGCGAGATCCGGCGTCGCGCCACGATTCCCCTCATCGCGGACGAAAGCTGCCGCACGCTCGCGGATATCCCCGCGCTCGTGGGCCGCGTGGACGGGATCAACATCAAGCTCGCCAAGTGCGGCAGCCTCCGGGAAGCGATCCGGATGATCGCGGCCGCGCGGGCGCATTCGATGAGCGTGATGGTGGGCTGCATGATCGAGAGCTCGCTCGGCATCACCGCCGCGGCGCATTTTACGCCGCTCGTGGATATCGTGGACCTCGACGGCGCGGCGCTCCTCGCCACCGACCCCTTTGCGGGCGCCTCCATCGCCGGGGGACGGGTGAACCTTCCCACCGGTCCGGGGCTCGGCGTCACCCGGAGATGACCGACCGGTTCGCCGAAGTCGCCCTCCCACTCCCGCTCGCCAGACCCTACACCTACCGAATCCCTGAGGAGCTCGCCGCACGGGTGGCCCCTGGCGCGCGTGTCGTCGTGCCGGTGCGGCGCCGCTCGCTCATCGGTCTGGTCATGGCGACGGACGCGCCCGCCCCGGCCGCCGCTGCGCGGGACATTGCGGCGGCGCCGGACCCCGAGCCGGCGGTGCCGGCCCCCCTGATCGAGACTGCGCGCTGGATGAGCGGCTACTACGGCGCGCCGCTCGGGCTCGCGAGTCGCCCACTCCTTCCCGCCGCGCTCTGGGGGACGGAGGCGGGCGCCGAGCGGACCGAGCGGGTGATGGTCCTCGCGCCGGAGCGGCTCACGCTGGTCGAGCGGGAGGAGCGCTTTCGGCGGCGCCCACGCCAGCGCGCGCTGTACGAGACGCTCGAGGCGCTCGGTGGAAGCGCCCCGGTGCGCCACCTCATGGAGCAGCTGGGGTTCGGTGACGGTGTCATCCGCTCGCTGGCGCGGGCCGGCGTGGCGACCATCGAGCAGACCGAATGGATTCGCGATCCCTTTGCGGGTGTGCGGGGCACGACGCCTCCGGCAGCAACGCCGGCGCAGCAGGCGGCGCTCGACGCCGTCGGCGCTCTGGGGCCGGGCCAGGGGGCGCTGCTCCTCGGGGTCACGGGGAGCGGCAAGACGCTGGTCTACCTCGAGGCGGTCCGCCGCGCGCTCGCCGCCGGCCGGGGCGCGATCGTGCTGGTGCCGGAGATCGGGCTCACCCCCCAGACGGTGAGCCGGCTGCGCGGCGCCTTCGGCGACGAGGTGGCCGTGCTGCACAGCGCGCTGTCGGACGGGGAGCGGGCCGACGCCTGGCGGCTGCTCCGCCGCGCCGAGCGCCGGGTGGCCGTGGGCGCCCGCTCCGCGGTGTTCGCGCCGGTGGCGGACCTGGGGATCATCGTGGTGGACGAGGAGCACGAGGCCAGCTACAAGAACGGCGAGAGCCCTCGGTACCACGCGCGCGATGTCGCCGCGGTGCGCGCCCGGCTGGAGGGGGCCCGACTGGTGCTGGGCAGCGCCACCCCGTCGCTGGAGACCATGGTGCGCGCGGGAGAGTCCTGGCGGCTGCTCCGCCTGCCCGAGCGGATCGGCGCCCGGCCGCTACCGCCGGTGGAGCTGGTGGATCTGCGGGTGGCGCCCCGGGTGGACGGCACCGGCCCGGTGGTCTGGTCCGAAGCGCTCGACGCCGCCATCGTGGGCGCGCTGGCCCGCGGGGAGCAGGCGCTCCTGCTCCTCAACCGGCGAGGCTACGCCGCCTTCCTGCACTGTCCCGATTGCGGCGAGGTCTGGCAGTGCCGGCGCTGTACCATCTCGCTCACGGTGCATACCGCGCCTCCCGGACTCCGCTGCCACTACTGCGGACACGAGGAGCCGCTTCCCTGGAGCTGTCGCAAGTGCGCCAACCCGGTGCAGCAGATGCGGGGGGTCGGCACCCAGCAGCTCGAGCGGGTGCTGGCCGAGCGCTATCCCGGGGCGCGGCTCGCCCGGATGGATCTCGATACCACG
>DASTYH010000140.1:0-3524 GCA_035765075.1 Gemmatimonadales bacterium | reverse complement strand
TCCTGTACCTGCAGGACGTCGCTCAGGCCGAGTAGCATCGCGGGAGCCCGTGTGAAGGTCCGCAGTCGGGACCTTCCACACGGGACCACCGCCGGTTTCCCCCCGATCAGCTCGCTCGAAACCCGTTGGACGCGGGCATCCCCGCGCGATAGGTTTCTGCGTCGGCCGAGTCACTCGCATCCAACGTCACCTGAATGGCTCTCTCAAGGTGGGTATCGCCCCTCCGGATGCTGTGCATCCTCGCACCCGTGGCCGCCTGCTCCACGGATCCGGGTGAGCTCGTCGACGTCAGCGGAACGGTGACCGGGCTCGTCCGGTCGAGTCAGGGCGAGGCGGTTCCCGGTGCCGAGGTCACGGTAGTGGCTATCGCGCCCGAGGCTCTCCGGCTCAGGGTCGTGGATTCCGCCGCCGGGCTCGCCGACGCCGGGGGTCGCTACACGATTCTCGTGCGGGCGATGCTCCCGGCGCCGGGGCCGGTCCTCCTCCGCGTGCACGCGCGGCCTCCGGCAACGTCCCCGCTCGCGACGCGCGAGTCGCTGGGCGCGACGCTCCGTCTCGGCGGAGCGCCGGACACCGCGGGGATCGACTTCTTCCTCCCGTACCTGCCCGACTGATGCGAAGGCCGCGGCCGTTCTCCCGCGCGGAGATCGACGCCCTGTCGAAAGCGAAGATCCTGGGCGTGCGTTCCGGCACCGACCATCGGTTTACCGGCGTCTGGGTCGTCGTCGCCGACGATCGGGTTTTCGTCCGGTCGTGGAACGACAAGCCGACCGGCTGGTACCGGGCGTTCCGGAAGGAACCGCAGGGCTCGATCAGGATCGGGTCCGACGAGATCCCCGTGCGCGCCCGGCCGGTCCGGAGCGAGCGTCTCCAGCGGGTCGTTTCGGTGGCCTACGCGCGGAAGTATCCGACGAAGGCCTCGGAAAAGTGGGTGCACGGTTTCGCGGAGCCCGCGCGCGAGGCCACGACGATCGAGCTGGTGCGCGCATGAACTCCTTCCCGGGTTGCCGATGACGAGGCCCGCACGGTTGTACAATGCGCACGAGACCATCCAGATGCAGGAGCTCCATGGCCGCGAGCTGGCGTCGTTCCGGACGCGGGCGGCGGCGCTTGCCGTGGATTTCATCCTCGCCGGCTTCCTCTTTCTCCTCCTCGTCATTCCCGCCGGCATGGCGCTCGAGCGTCTCGGCGTCATTCACCCCCGGGATGACCTGACCCTGCGGCTCAATTTCTTCCAGAACTGGTACAGCGTGGTCTGGCTGGTGCTCTACTTCGGGCTCGCCACCTGGGTGGGAAAGGGGTGGACCCCCGGGAAGCGATTGCTCGGAATCCGGGTGGCGTCCCTGCATGGCGAGCGGCTGACCCTCTGGCAATCCATCGAGCGGGCACTGGGATACGGGGCGTCCGCACTCGAGTTCGGCTTCGGTTTCCTTCAGTACTTCATTCACCCCAACCGGCGCACCGTACACGACCGCATCGCGGATACCATCGTCGTCACCGAGCCTCGACGGCGGCCCGTTGCGATCCCCGAACCGCCCCCCATGGCTGAGGCCCCTTTCGAATGACCTTTCTGCGTCCCGCCGTCGTCGCTGCGATCGCCCTCCTCCTTCCCGCAACCGTCGCCTCGCAGACCCCAGGACCTGTCGGGGCCACCGCAGCGCCACTCGAGATCGGGGTGACCTTCACCATCGATTCGCGGGCGCTCGGAGAAGCCCGCCGGATCAACGTGTACCTGCCCCCTGGACATATCGTCGACTCGGGACCGCCGCTCCCCGTGCTCTACATGCCGGATGGCGGGATCGGGGAGGATTTCCTGCACGTGGCCGGCCTGGTCCAGGTGTCGGTGGGGAACGGGACGATGCGTCCCTTCCTCCTGGTGGGCATCGAGAACACGCAGCGGCGGCGCGACATGACGGGGCCGACGGAGAATCCGGAGGATAGGAAGATCGCCCCGAGTGTCGGCGGCTCTGCCGCCTTCCGGAGCTTCATCCGCGACGAGCTCATGCCCGCCATCGCGGCGCGGTACCGCGTCACCGACGAGTCCGCGATCGTCGGCGAGTCGCTTGCCGGGCTCTTCGTCGTCGAGACATTCCTGCTCGAGCCGAAGCTCTTCGATACCTACATTGCGTTCGATCCGAGCCTCTGGTGGAACCGGGGCGAGCTCGTGACGCGTGCCTCCGGACGGCTCGGAGACGCTGCGGGCCGGACACTCTACCTCGCGAGCAGCAGCCAGAGCGAGCTGTCGGAGCTGACGCGGCGCCTGGCCGAGGTGCTGGCGGCACATGCGCCGCCGACGTTGCGTTGGCACCACGAGCCGATGCCGGACGAAACGCATGCGACGATCTATCATCCGGCGGCGCTCCGGGCATTCCGATCGCTGTTCGGGCCGCCGCCGCGGGGGGAGTAGGAGCACGGGCGTGCCGACCGTGCTCCGCCACCTCCTGGCGGTGCTGCTCCTGCCGGTCGTCGTGGCCGTGGTGGCGCCGATCCTCCTGCGGACGGCGCCGGGGGATTCGCACTGGACGCTCGACGGAGTGCCTCGCTTCCTCGCGCGGGCGTCCGGTGCGGGGCTGATCGGGATCGGGGTCGCGCTCTTCGCCTGGTGCGTCGCGCTCTTTGCCCGGGTCGGCCGCGGCACCCTCGCGCCGTGGGATCCGACGCGGAGGCTGGTCGCGGTCGGGCCGTACCGCCTGACGCGGAACCCGATGATCACGGGAGTCGCGCTCGCGCTCGCGGGGCAGGCACTCTTCTGGGGATCGCGCCGGATCGCGCTCTGGGCCGCTGGCTTCGTGCTGGTCAATCATGCGTACTTTCTCCTCCTAGAGGAGCCGGGGCTCCGCCGTCGCTTCGGCTCCGAGTACGAGACGTACCAGACGGGCGTGCCCCGCTGGCTTCCGCGAATCCGGCGGCGGAGTTGATGCGAGCGGCCACTGCAGGAGGCGAGATGGAATTCGAGCTCACAACCGGGGTCGCCGTCCTCGAACGGACACCGGGAACATTGCGCGCGCTCCTGGACGGACTCCCTGCCGCATGGATCGACGCGCTCGAGGGAGCGGACACGTGGAGTCCGTGGGCCGTGGTTGGTCACCTGATCCACGGCGAGCGCACCGACTGGATCCCGCGCGCCGGGATCATCCTCGCACAGGGCGCCGATCGGCGGTTCGCGCCATACGACCGCTTTGCCCAGTTCCGCGAGAGCCGAGGCAGGTCGCTCTCCGAGCTGCTCGACGAGTTTGCCCGCCTCCGCGCCCGGAACCTCGCAACGCTCGCGGCCTGGGAGCTCGATGACCGCCGGCTCGCGCTCGAAGGGGAGCATCCCGACTTTGGCCGCGTGACGCTTCGCCAGCTGCTCGCAACCTGGGTGGCACACGATCTCGGCCACGTGGCGCAGGTCGCCCGGGTCATGGCGAAGCAGTATCGTGAGGCGGTGGGTCCCTGGCGCGCGTATCTCCCCATCCTGGACCGATGAGCATGGCTCGATGAGCGCACCGACCGTCGTCCCGTTCGTGATCCGCCGCGCGCAC
>DASTYH010000139.1:0-9789 GCA_035765075.1 Gemmatimonadales bacterium | reverse complement strand
GTCGGCCGTCGGCGTGCCCAGGAGATCGTCTCCGCAGAACGAGACGACGAGGGGACGAGGCTGCCACCGCGCGGTCCATCCGCTCAGGCCGTAATGCGCATGCACCAGATCGGGCCGGAAGACGTCCACCGCGCGCCGGACGGCAGGCACGTCGAGGGCATAGGCGGCCGCGCCGCGATCGCCCTCGATGACGTGAACCTCGACCGCCACGCCGAGCGCCTCGAGCGACCGGCATTGCGAGCGGACGAAGGCGCCGAGCGCGGGGCGATCGGGGCGCGGCCACATGTTGGTGACCATCAGGACCCGAAGACTCACGCCGCGCGCTCCAGCAGCGGCTCGTCGGCGGCGAGGCTCCCCTCGAGCGTCATGGCGCCCCAGACCCCGAGCACGAAGAGGAGCCACACCCGGTCGGCGCGGACGGAACCGCCCCGGAGCTCGCGGTACGCCGCCTCGGCCTCCGCCGGGTCGATCCATTCGTGGATCGCGCGCCCCGGCTCGGTGACGAACCTGCGCCACGCGCCGCTCAGCGGCCCGAGGAGCCATTCGCGCACCGGGATCCCGAAGCCGGTCTTCCGGCGGGCCAGGATCGCGGGTGGAAGGAGCCGCCGCGCGAGCGGCTTGAGGAGGGCCTTGGCTTCCCCTGCCGGGAATGCAGTCCCGGCGGGCACCCGGAGGAGGAACTCGACCAGGTCGAGGTCGAGAAAGGGCGAGCGCGCCTCGAGCCCCACCGCCATCGTCGCCACGTCCACCTTGGTCAGGTAGTCGTTCGGCAGCCAGGTGCCGAGGAGCGTGCGGCGGAGGGCGTCGGCATCGGGGAGATGCGCGTAGCGCTCGAGCCGCCGGGCATAGATGCGCTCGGCCGGCTCGCGCTCGACATGGCGGAGGAGCCGCGCGCGTGCCGCGCGGTGCCATCCCATCCGGTTCCGGAACGACTGCGCGATCGGCGCCGAGGCATACTCGAGGAGCGCATCGAGCCGGTTGCGGATCCCGGGAACGGTGTCATCGCCGAGGGCGCGTCGGGCGGCGCGGATGACGGGGCCCGGCACCACCCGACGGAGCTGCTCCGCCCGGCGAACCCCCTGGAAGACCGAATAGCCGAAGAAGAGCTCGTCCCCGCCGTCCCCGGTGAGCGCGACGCTCACCCGGCCGCGGGCCGCCGCGGCCACGCGGGCACTCGGCAGGAGCGAGGCATCGCCGAACGGCTCTCCCGCCTGCCACACGAGGAGCGGCAGGGCGGCGGCGGAAAGGGGGGGAACGTCGACCTCCTCGTGCCGCGTCCCGTATCGTTCCGCCACGGCTCGCGCCGCCGGTCGCTCGTCCAAGGGATCCCCGGTGGTGCCGGCGCTGAAGGTGCGGACGGGCTCCCCCGCCTCCTCGGCCATGAGCGCGACGATCGTTCCCGAATCGAGTCCCGCACTCAGGAAGGCGCCCACCGGCACGTCGCTCACCAGCCGGCGGCGGACGGACTGCCGGAGGAGTCGCTCGATCTCGGACGCCAGCTCTTCGCCGCTGCCCCGCCAGTCGGCGCCCGTCGCCGGCTCCCAGAACGCGCCGCGCGCCACCTCCCGCGTTCCGTCGAAGCGGATCCACGAGCCGGGCGGGACGCGGTGCACCCCCTCGTAGATCACCCGTTCCTGCGGCACGACCATGTGCGCCAGGTAATCGGCCACCGCGGCCGGCGACACGGCGGGCGTCCTGCCGAGCGCCGTCACGATCGCATCGAGCGTCGAGCCGAAGACGAGGGCCCCGTCGCCGCGCCAGGCGTAGAAGAGCGGCTTCTTGCCGAGGGGATCGCGGGCGAGGAGGAGGGAGCGGTCGGCCGGGCGCCAGAAGGCGAGCGCGAACATCCCGCGGAGGCGCCGGAGCGACGCGGGTCCGTCCTCGGCAAGGGAGGCGAGGACGAGCTCGGTGTCGGAATCGCTCGAGAAGGCGAGCCCGCGCCGCTGTCGCTCCGCGCGGAGCTCGCGGAAGTTGTAGATCTCGCCGTTGAAGGCGATCGTTGCTCCGAGATCGGCGCGCGACATCGGCTGGTCGGCGCGTGCCGAGAGATCGATGATCGCGAGCCGGCAGTGGACGAGTCCCGCTCCCGGCAGCTGGGCGACGTGGGTCCCGTCCGGCCCCCGGTGGTCGAGCGTCGCACCGATGCGGGCGAGCAGGTCGCTCGAGACCTCACCGCCGTGCGGAAGGATGATGCCGCCGAAGCCGCACATGAGGCGGTCGCGGTCAGCCGCGGGGAGGTGCGTTCACGCCACCTCGAATGCCACTTGATTCATCGGCACGGCCCGCCACCTTTCCGCATCCGTCGTTGAACATTCCGATCGTCACCCCCGGTCCCGAGGCCGCGTGCCGCGAACCCGTCGTCCGTACGACATCGTTCACATCGCCCAGACCCAGTTCCCGGACGACCCGCGCCCCCGCAAGGAGGTGCTTGCCGCGGTCGAGACGGGCGCCCGCGTCGCCGTCATCGCGCTGCAGGACGGCCTCGACCCCCGGCCGGTCGGTCATTACGGCCGCGCGGTCGTCGTGCGGCTTCCGGGACAGCGGCGGCGCGGATCGCTGGGGAAGTACGTCGTGGAATATACCGACTTCCTGGTGCGGGCCTACGCCCTCATGCGGCGCGATCCACGCTTTTCCGGCGCGCGCGTCGTGCACGTTCACACGCTCCCCGATTTCCTCGTTGCCGCGGCCGCGCCCGCCCGGCGCCGCGGGGCGCGGGTGGTGCTCGACATGCACGAGATCTTCCCCGAGTTCACCCGCACCAAGTTCCCCGGCCTGCTGGGTCGCCTCGGCATGCCGGTGGCGCGCGCCATCGAGCGGTGGTCGCGGCGGCAGGCGGACGTCGTCCTCACCGTCAACCGCACGATCGAGCGGCTGCTCGCGGGGCGCCCCGCGCGCCCCGGTGAGCGCCTGGTCGTGGTGCACAATCTCACCGATCCCGCCGATTTCGGTCCGGAGCGCCTTGGCGACGGGACGGTCGCGGGACCGCTTCGGCTCGCCTATCACGGCACCGTCACGCCGCTCTACGGGCTCGACATCGCCGTGGCCGCGGTGGCGGAGGCCCGGGCCGCCGGCGCAGACGTGGAGTTCGACATCTATGGCCGGGGCCCCGCCACGAGCGAGATCGACGCGCAGATCCGGCGCCTCGGACTCGAAGGCCGCGTCCGGCTGATGGGCACCGTGTCCCACCACGTCCTCCGCGAGCGGCTGACGACCTATCACGCCGGCCTCCTGCCGACCCGCCTCGACCGCATGACCCGCTACTCGCTCTCCACCAAACTCCTCGAGTACGTCCACCTCGGCATTCCCCTGATCGCGGCGCGCATCCCCACCTATCTCGAGTACTTCCCCGAGCACGCCGCCTGGTACTTCCGCCCCGGCGACGCCGCCGATGCGGCCCGCGCGATCCGCGACGTCGCCGCCGCGACGCCCGCCGAGCGCATGGGCCGCGCCCGCGCCGCGCAGGTCGCCGCGCGCGAGCTCACCTGGGAACGGGAGGCGGCCAGGCTGAAACAGGTGTACGCGGAGCTGCTGGAAGGAGCCGGAGCGTCGGGGGAAGCGCGCCTGCGCGAAGCTACGCCGCGCGCCCGGAGTTGAAGAGCACGACGGGGATCGTCTTGAGCAGGATCTTGAGATCGAGCCAGATGGACCAGCGGCGCACATAGTCGACGTCGAGCTCGCAGCGCTGCCGGAACGGAAGGAGACTCCGGCCCGACACCTGCCAGAGGCCGGTCATTCCCGGCCGCACCTGCAGGCGATCGAACTGCCAGTGATCGTATGCCTCGAACTCGTAGGGGATCGGCGGGCGCGGCCCGACGAGGCTCATGTCCCCGAGCAGGACGTTGAAGAACTGGGGCAGTTCGTCGAGCGAGGAGCGCCGGAGGAACCGGCCCACCCGCGTCACCCGCGGATCTTCCAGCATCTTGAACACGCCCGTCCCGTCGGCAGCCACCTGGCGCGTGGACGTCTCGTCCCCGCGCACCATCCGTGTCATGTATTCCCGGTGCACGGTGTCGGGCACCTTGTGCAGCATGGTGCGGAACTTCCAGAAGCGGAACCGGCGGCCACCGACCCCGATCCGCTCCTGACTGAAGAGCACGGGTCCCGCCGAATCGAGCTTCACCGCCAGGGCGATGATCAGCATGAGCGGCGCCGCGAGCAGGAGCCCGATCGTGGCGCCGACGAGATCCATCGTCCGCTTGAGCACGAGCTGCTGCCCGTGGAGGCTCGGCGCGTTGAGCTCCATGAGCGGGCTGCCGCGCATCCAGAGCAGCGAGGGCTGCACGCCGGCGACCTCGATCGAGCGCGGCACGGCGAGGAGATGACACCCCGCCGCGAGCGAGATGTTGACGACATCCTGGAAATCGCGGTCGGGGATGTAGCCGCAGGCGACGACGGTCTCGATCCGCCGATCGTGCAGCACGCGCGGGAGATCGGCGAGATGCCCCAGGGCGTCGGGCGCCGTGGGCGAGCGCAGGTCGAGGAAGCCGAAGTGCGCGAAGTCGAGCGGCGAGGAGAGCGCGCGACTCGACGCCGCCTCGCGGCACTCCTCCGCGGGGCCGACGAACAGCGTTCGCGCCGCATGCTTCTCGGGGGCCGACGCCCAGGCCACGATCCGATCGACGAAGAGTCGTTCGGCGAGGAGTGCCGTGAAGACGACGAGCCCCGTGTACATGAACTGGAGGACGGGGGTGACGAACCCGACCACCCAGACCACCGCCCAGATCTGCAGGAGCGACGCGACCACGACGCCCATGAAGAGCCGCCGCGCGCTGCGCCGGTTGTCCCCCGCCAGGTAGTTCCCGGTGACGTAGAGACCGATGAAGAGGGCGACGAGATTCTGGGGGGTGGCGATGAGCCCGCCGGGGAAGAGCGTATCCACCAGCGTGGCGCCGCTCCGCCGGAAGCTCTGGATCAGCAGATCGATGATGAGGACGGTCGTTGCATCGGCGAGGAGCAGCACCCCGAGGCGCCGGGTGGCGCGGCGGAGGTGGCGACGGACGTTTGATGCGGCGCGGCGCTGGAGCCCGAGGCGGATGGCCAGGACCTCGTCCACCGAGCGCCGGATGGCCTCGTCGGCCGCCCGGCGCGGCTCCTCCTGGGGCGACCCGGCTGAAGGAATGGCTGCGACCACCCCGAGTGGGCGGGTGGGCCGCTCCTCAAGTGTGGCCGGACTGTCCTCCAGCACGCGCGCAGGTTCCAAACGAGTCTCCTGAATGCCTGACCAGCTGCTGCCTTCCACGGGCCGTCCCGGCCCAGCCTGCAAAATATAGTCCAACTCGTTACGCCATGCCTACATGGGGGTCAACCCTGGATCCCCTCGTACGGCGCCCACCCCTGCATGACCCGCTGGTACAGCTCGATATGGCGCTCTGCCATCCGGGTCCGGGTGAACTGCTCCTCGACCCGCGCCCGGCCCGCCTCGCCCATCGTCTGCCGCAGCCCGGAATCACGCGCCAGGCGGTCGAGCGCCTCGGCCAGCGCACCAACATCTCGCAACGGCACTTCCAGGCCGGTGACGCCGGGCACGTTCACGTCCCGGACCGCGCTCGGAACCGCCGTCGTGATCACTGGCCGGCCCGCCGCCATCGCCTCCAGCACCACCAGGCCGAACATCTCCTCCGTGGTGACGGAGGGGAGCACCAGGAAGTCGGCGTCCGCCATGCGCCGGGGGAGGTCCTCGTCGGGGTACTCGCCGTACCAGCGGACCCGGTCGGTGACCGCGAGCGCCTGCGCCAGCGTCCGGAGGCGCGGTCCCTCGGGCCCCGAGCCGACGATATCGAGCCGGAGATCGGGGACCTGCTCCAGCGCCCGGAGGAGAATGTCCACTCCCTTGAACGCCACGAGCCGGCCGATGAACAACGCACGCGCCGGCGCCCCGGGCGGGGGAGGCGGGACGACCGACCAGCGCGTTTCGTCGATCCCGAACGGGATCACCTCCACCTTCGACTCGAACCCCCTGAGCTCCGCCGAGATCGCCACGTGCGCCCGGCTCGGAACGACGATCGCCTTGGCGCGGCGCAGCACCAGCCGCGCGATCGGCCGGTAGGCGGCCCGCTTGGAATCGGCGTGCTGGGTGACGACGACGGGCGTCCGGCCTGCACGAAGGAGGCAGGCGACGTCCGCGAGGGAGTGGGGATGATGGACATGGATGACATCCGCCCGGCGCCAGGCGGCGGCGATGTAGCCCGGTGCGATCTCCTGCGACCCGAGCGCGCCGAACGAAAAGGTCCGGGTCACGAAGTTGCCCGGCCGTCGCGTGCCCTCACCGAAACTGCGGACCGCAACCACCTCGGCCTGATGGCCCAGCGCGTTGGCGCCTTCCGCGAGATCGCGAACGACGCGTTCCATGCCGCCCGACCGCGGCCAGTAGTACTTGGCTAGGTGGAGAATCCGCATGCGCCGGCCGAAGGTTGGGGGTGCCGGTGGCTTGAATGCCGCGAAAGAGGGCGGATTCCGGGCGACAAGTCAACCGGACGCGCTTGGAGTCGCGTGCGTCTCCTGCCATCTTTTCAGACACCGCCTGAAAGACGCTCGATTCCCGGAGAAACGCACGCAATGCGCGCTGTCGTCCTGTCTCACGCCTATCTCGAGCCGGCCCGCCGCGGCCGGCTCCGCGCGCTCGCAGGTCTTGGCTGCGAGGTGACGGTCGCCGTCCCGGAGCGGTGGCAGCCCTCACCCGGCATCGTGGAGCGCGTCCAGTGGGAGGAGGAGGCGGGGCTCCGCATCGTCCCGGTGCCCGTCCGCGGATCGCTCGATGATTCGGCGGAGACCACCTGGAGCGGCCGGGCGCTCCGGCGCATCCTCAAGGAAGCCCGTCCCGACATCCTCCAGATCGAGGAGGAATCCTGGAGTCCGGTGGCCGCGCGCGCGGCGGCCGACGGACGCCGCCTCGGAATCCCCGTGGCCGCCCGGGCGCGCATCGTGCCCGAATCGCTTTCGATGGCCGCTCGGCTTCGGCGACGGGGCGTTCTCCGGCGCGCGCGAGGGGTGATCGCCGAGAATCCGATCGTGGCCGCGGCGCTCGCCGAGGATCATCCCGACCTCGCGTGCGCCGTCATCCCGCAGGTGGGCGTGACCCCCTCGCTCGCTCCGGCACCGATCAGGCCGGACGGATTCGCGATCGGGTGCGTCGGTCGCCTCGTGCCGTCCGCAGGCGTGGATGTCCTGCTCCGCGCGTGCGTGCAGCTCGCGCGCCCGTGGACGCTCGTCATCTCGGGCACGGGTCCGTCGCAGATCGAGCTCGAGGCGCTCGCGGAACGGCTCGGCATCGCCGCCCGGATCACCTGGCTCGGCGCCCAGCCCGCCGAGGACCGCGCGCACATCTGGTCCACCTTCGACTGCCTCGTGATGCCGTCCCGCGCGGCGCCGGAGCGGGCGGAGTCGCTCGGGATGCCCGCGCTCAATGCCATGGCGCACGGCGTGCCCGTCATCGTCTCGGACGTCGGCGCGCTCGCCGGGACCGTCGGCGAGGGAGGACTCGTCGTCCCCGAGGGGGATCCGGAGGCCCTGGCGATCGCGCTCGACCGCCTGGCCGGCGATCTCGAGCTGCGACGCGCCACCGGTCAGGCGGGCCGGCGCCGCGCGATGGAGGAGTTCTCGAATGAAGTGCTGGCCCGGCGCACGCTCGACTTCTGGACGGCCGCGACGCGTTGACTTCCCCTCTATCGAAGGCGATCTTCGCCCCCATGCACCTGCGAGGACCTTTCCGGCGAGCCGCCCGTCGATTCGGCGTGGCGGTCGTTCTTGTGTTGAGCGCCCGCCCCGCGCTCGCGCAGGTCACCGGCAACCAGTTCCCCGATGCGGCCACCGCCGAGATGCTCCTCGAGAGCGACCCCGCCCTGCAGCGCCAGCTGCGCGAGCGGATCCTCCAGTCGGGGCTCAGCCAGGAGGAACTGCGCCAGCGCCTCCGCGCGGCCGGTTACTCGGAGTCCCTGCTCGACCGCTACCTTGGTCCCACGGCAAGCCGCAGCTCCGCCACCGAGGACCGTGACGCGCTCAACGCGGTTCGCGCCCTCGGGCTCGTGGATACCGCCGAGGCGGACTCGCTGGAGGCGCTCCTCTCCGTCGCCCCGACGCGCGAAGAGGTGGATCCGCTCGTACGGGATTCGATCCGCGCCGACTCGCTCGGCATCCCCTGGACCCGGCCGCTCGAGGTGTTCGGGCTCGAGGTCTTCGAGCCGCGCACCACCCGCTTCCAGCCCACGCTCCAGGGCCCGGTCGACCCGAGCTATCGCCTGGGCCCGGGCGATCGCCTCGCGCTGATCCTGACCGGCGAAGTCGAGCGCGCGCTCAGCCTCGACGTGAGCCGGGACGGCTTCGTGATCATCCCCGAAGTGGGACAGATGCACGTCGCCAACCTGACCCTGGGCCAGTTCGAGCAGCAGCTCTTCCAGCGGCTCCGGCGCATCTATTCGGGGATCGGGCGGGGGCCGAATGCGCGGACCCAGATGGAAGTCACCGTCTCGCGGCTCCGCAACATCCAGGTGTTCGTCACCGGAGCGGTCGCGCGGCCCGGCGCCTACCAGATCTCCGCGGCGGGAACCGCGCTCAACGCGCTCTACGCCGCGGGCGGCCCCACGGCCAGCGGAAGCTTCCGGCGGATCGAGATCCGCCGCGGCGCCGCGCTCGTCGACTCCTTCGACATCTACGACTATCTCCTCGCCGGGGTGAACGCCGGCGGCGGACTCCAGACGGGCGACGTCGTCTTCGTGCCGGTGCACGGTCCCCGCGTCAAGGTGGCCGGGCAGGTGGTACGCCCGGCCATCTACGAGGTGACGGAGGACGAGACGCTGCGCGACGTGATCGCGGCGGCCGGCGGGTTCAGGGCAGAGGCACTTCGGCAGCGGGTGCAGATCCACCGCATTCTCCCGCCCGCGCCCGGCGATTCCCTCATCGGTCGCGCACGCGTGGTGGTGGACGTGGGCCCGCGCGAGTTCGCCGGCGGCGTGGTGCCGGCGGTGCCGATGCTCGCCGGAGACTCCGTCACCGTGTTCGAAGTGGCCGAGCGACTCCGCGGATTCGTGACGGTGACGGGCAACGTCTGGATTCCGAGCCCCGTCGGCTTCACGCCCGGCATGCGGCTGAGCGATGCGATCCGGATGGCCGGCGGTCCCAAGCCCGACGTGTATCTCGACCAGATCCTGATCTCCCGGCTCCGGAGCGATTCGACCCGCGTCCAGCTGCGCTCCGCCTTTGCCGATACGACGGGCGCGGTGCGGGACGACGTGCCGCTGGCGGAAGACGACGAGATCACCGTCTTCTCACGAACCACCTTCCGCCCGGAGCGCTACATCATCGTCTCGGGCGCCGTTCGCTCCCCGGGGCGGATCCCCTACCGGAGCGGGATGACGGTGCGGGACGCGATCCTCCTCGCCGACGGCCTCTCGGAAGATGCGTACCTCAATGAGGCCGAGGTGGCGCGCGTGCCGGAGGACCGCTCGGCCGGTGCGATCGCCACGACGATCCGGGTCCCGCTCGACTCGACCTACCTCTTCGCGCGGAGCGAGACCGGGGAGTACGCCGGCCCACCCGGCGTTCCGGCGCCCGCCGCGGGCGCGCCGGAGGTGCTCCTCCAGCCGTACGACAACCTCCTCATCCTCCGCCAGCCGGAGTGGGAGCTGCCGCGGACGGTGAAGATCATGGGCCAGGTCAAGTACCCCGGCCCCTACGCGCTCCGGAGCAAGACCGACCGGCTGATGGACATCATCACGCGCGCCGGAGGCCTGACCGCCGAGGCCTATCCCGACGGGATCGAATTCCACCGGAAGGAGGACAGCGCGGGGCGGATCG
>DASTYH010000138.1:0-11344 GCA_035765075.1 Gemmatimonadales bacterium | reverse complement strand
ACCCCAGCTCACCCCGGAGCGCTCCGATCACCTCCGACGAGAGCGTGGCCGGGAGCGACCCGTGATCGAGCGCCGGGTACGCCACATGCGCTGTCATGATGGCGGCAACGCCGGCCCGCACCGCTGCCGCAAACGGAACGCGGTCCACGGTGCGGAGCGCTTCCGCGTCCGCCTCGACCACGGGGAGCCCCGCATGAGAATCGGTGGTCGTGCGGCCATGTCCCGGATAGTGCTTCGCGCAGGCAAGGACGCCCGCGCCCTGGCACCCCTCGATCCAGGCGCCGACGCACGCGGCCACTTCCGCCGGATCGGTCCCGAACGAGCGGGTCTGCACGATGGGGTTGTTCGCGGCGAGATCGAGGTCCGCGACCGGCGCGAACACCCAGTTGATCCCCACCGAGGCCGCGTCACGCGCGGTGACGGCCCCGGCCTCCCGGATCGCATCCAGGTCGTGCAGGGCGGCGAGGGCGAGCGGCGGCGGCAGCTCGGTCAGCCCCGCGAACTGCTGTCCCGCCCCTCGCTCGAGATCTGCGCCGATCACGAGCGGCCGCCCCGCCCGGGTGCGGAGCTCCCGGGTGAGCTTCTTCACCACCTCCGCTGGCCCGCCGAAGATGATGAACCCGCCGACGCCGAGCGCCAGGGACTCCTCGACCAGCTCCTCCTCGTGGTCGAATGCGGTCTCGTCGGACCAGCGGAGCGCGGGGAAGATGAGGCGGGCGGGATCTGGTTGATTCATGCCGGAGTCACCACACCGAGGATGCGGGGGCCGAGGGCGCCGGTCGCAGCGGGGAGATTCCCCGGCTGGCCGTGGACCGTGAGATAACCGAGGAGCGCGAAGGCGACCGCTTCCTTCGCGTCGCCGGGGAAGAAGAGGTCGTCGAAGCGCCGAAGCGCGACCGGTGCTCCCCGCCCGGCATCGAGATGTCGCTGCAGCGCGCGCATGAGCCCCGGATGATGGGCGCCGCCCCCGGAGACCACCACTTCGGCCGGCGGCGTCCAGCGCACGATCGCATCCGCGATCGAGCGCGCCGTGAGCGCCACCGCCGTGGCCACGCCCGATGGTCCGGGACAGCGCTCGTGGATGGCGCGGGCATACGCATCACCGAAGTGTTCCCGGCCCGTGCTCTTGGGCGGCGGTGCCGTGAAATACGGATCGCCCAGCAGCTCGGCGAGGAGCACTTCATCGATCGTGCCCTGCGCGCTCAGGAGTCCGTCGCGATCGTATCCGCGCCGCGGATCCACCAGGCGGGTGACGCCGTCGATCACCGCCACGCCGGGGCCGGTATCGAAGGCGAACGCGCCGGCCTCGTCCTCCCGATGTGCGACGAATGTGAGGTTGGCCATCCCGCCGATGTTGAGGAGCACGCGTGGCGAGCTCCCGCCGAAGAGGAGGACATCGGCCATCGGGACGAGGGGCGCCCCCTGCCCCCCGGCGGCGCAGTCCCGGGCGCGGAAGCTGCTCACCACGCGCACCCCGAATCGCTCGGCGAGGATGGCGGGCTCCCCGAGCTGCCAGGAGACGAGCGGCGGCTCGTGCCAGATCGTCTGGCCCGGAAAGGCGATGAAGGACAGCTCGGATGCGAGGACGCCCGCGCCCTCGAGGACCCCCTGCACCGCATCCGCGGCCCACTCGGCGAGGCGCACGTGCAACGCCGCGAGCTGCCGCGGATGGCCGCCGTTCAGCGCGTCCCGGATCTGCTGGCGCTCCGTGGGGTCGTACGCCCGCGTCAGGGAGCCGAGGAGCGTCGCGTGGGTCGGCCCGTGGAAACGCACGAGCGCCGCGTCCACCCCGTCGAGCGAGGTGCCGGACATGATCCCGACCGCGAGCGTCGGACGCTCGGTCATGGGCGCTCCATGGGTGGCGGGTCGCCGACGATCGGCCGGAGCCGTCCCCCGTTCGCGTCGATGAGCCGCTCGGCTTCGGCGCGGTCGACGCCGCGGCGGGCCATCACGATGGCCGCCTTTACCCCGCCCTCCGCGTCGGCGAGCACCTTCCGCGCCTCCTCCCGCGCCAGCCCGGTCGTTTCCATGACGATGCGCTCGCTGCGATCCACAAGCTTTGCGTTCCAGGCGCGGAGATCCACCATCAGGTTGCCGTAGACCTTGCCGAGCCGGATCATGGCTCCGGTCGTGATGGTGTTCAGCGCGAGCTTCGTGGCGGTGCCCGCCTTCATCCGGGTCGAGCCCGTGACGACTTCCGGGCCGACGCGGAGCACGATGCAGAGGTCGCAGGTCTCCCGGAGGAGCTGCGGCGGCTCCGCACAGGTGACGAGCACCGTGCGGGCGCCGAGCGTCTGCGCCCGGGAGAGCGCGGCCCGCACGTACGGCGTGGTGCCGCTCGCGGCGATCCCCACGACGAGGTCCAGCTTCCCCACGCGCCGCTCGTCCATCGCGGCGAGGCCGGCGTTGACGTCGTCCTCCGCGCCTTCCACCGAGCGAACCAGCGCCGGCGCGCCCCCGGCGATCACCCCCACCACCATGTCGGGGGGTGTTCCGTAGGTCGGCGGGCACTCCGCCGCGTCGAGCACGCCAAGCCGCCCGCTCGTTCCGGCGCCGACATAGAGCAGCCGGCCCCCGGCGCGGAAGGCGGCCTCCGCCATCTCGATCACGCGCGCGAGGAGATCGCCCGCGTCGGCCACGGCGGACGGCACCTGTGCGTCCTCGGCGTTGATGAGCGCCACGATCTCGCGCGGGCTCGCCTCGTCGATGCGCTGCGTGCGGGGATTGCGGCGTTCGGTGAGCCGCGTATCGAGAAAGCTGTCGGTCATGGAAACGGGGAATCGGGAATGTGCGGCCGCCGCGACGCGGCTAAATTCGGAGCCGTCCCGCGCCGGGGGCAACCCGGCACCTCCCATTGAACGCCGAGGCTTCGCGTGAACCGTCGCCTGACCGGTCTTCTCCTTGCTGTCGTGCTCCCAGTGTTCGGCGCCTGCGCCCGGCCGCCGGTCGAGCCCGCCACGCCGCCCGCGCGCGCCGAGGGCGTCAATCCCGACTGGCGGATGGCAGGCAGGTCCCGGGTCACCGTCGGCGAGAACGCCATGGTCGTCTCCGGAAGCCCGATCGCGAGCCAGGTGGGCGCCGACATCCTCCGGCGCGGTGGCAATGCGGTCGACGCGGCGGTGGCGGTGGGCTTCGCGCTCGCGGTGGTGCACCCCGAGGCGGGGAACATCGGCGGTGGCGGATTCATGGTGATCCGCACGCGCGATGGATCCGTGAGCGCCATCGACTATCGCGAAGTGGCGCCCGGCGCCGCCTCGCGCGACATGTACCTGGACCATAGCGGGAACCCCACCAGCCTCAGCGTGACGGGGCACCTGGCCGCCGGCGTCCCGGGCTCCGTTGCGGGGATGCTCGAGGCGCATCGCCGGTACGGGAAGCTGAGCCGGGCGGACGTGATCGAGCCGGCGGTGCTCCTTGCCCGGGACGGTTTCATCGTCGATTCGTTCCGGTTCCGCTCGATCGAGAGCGACCGGGAGCGACTCTACCTCTTCCCGGGCTCACGTGCCGCCTTCCTCCCGGACAGCGGCCATGCGCCCGCTCCCGGATCCTGGTGGCGCCAGCCCGACCTTGCCCGCACCCTCGAGGCGATCCGCGACCGGGGCGCCGACGGGTTCTACCGGGGGCGCGTCGCCGATCTCATCGTCGACGAAATGAAGCGGGGCGGTGGCCTCATCAGCCACGCCGATCTCGCCGCCTACCGTGCCGAGTGGCGCGAGCCGATCCGCATTTCGTACCGGAGTCACACCATCTATTCGATGCCGCCCGCCTCGTCCGGCGGCGTCACGATGGGAGAAATCCTCAACATCATGGAGGGCTTCGATCCCCTCCCGCCCTTCGGCTCCTCCGCCCTGCTCCATCGCGAGGCGGAGGCGATGCGCCGTGCCTTCACCGACCGCAACATCCATCTCGGCGACCCGGCATTCGTCCGGATGCCGCTCGCGCGGCTCCTCTCGAAGGAATACGCGGCCACCCTCAGGGCCGAGATCGGCGACAGCGCCTCGAAGACCGCGCCGTTCGACCCGGCGATCCGCAGCGGCGCCTCCACGACCCATTACAGCGTGGTGGATGGCGAGGGGAACGCCGTCAGCACCACCACGACACTCAACAACAGCTACGGCAGCGCTGTGACCGTCACCGGCGCCGGCTTCCTCCTCAACGACGAGATGGACGATTTCGCCACCGCGCCCGGAAAGCCGAACATGTTCGGCCTGGTCCAGGGAGAGGCCAACGCGGTCCAGCCGGGGAAGCGGATGCTCTCCGCGATGACACCCAGCATCGTGCTCGACCCGAAGGGAGAGCTCTACATGGTCGTCGGGACACCCGGAGGGCCGCGGATCATCACGATGGTGTATCACGTGATCTCCAACGTGATCGACCACGGGATGTCGCTGGCCGACGCGGTGGCCGCGCCCCGCATGCACCATCAGGCGCTCCCCGACCAGATCCGGATCGAGCGGGGCGGATTCCTCCCCGGAACGCTCGACGCGCTTCGCGCCCGGGGACACGTCGTCTCCGAGGCGGGCACCTCGGGCGATGTCGAAGCGATCATCCGGACAGGCGAGGGGTGGGAAGGGGTGAGTGACCCCAGGTACGGGGGTGGCGGAGCGGGATTCTGACCGGCTCAGGTGGGGAGAAGCATCCCAACGAAAGACCCCCCGGGCACGCCCGGGGGGTCTTTCACATTCCACCCTTCCATCCTTCCAGCTTTCCAGCCCTGATCAGGTCGTCGTCCGCTCGAAGCTCGTGTCGAGCGTGATCACGACGGTGCTGCCGGCCGGGAGGATCACGTCGCGGTCCTGGGTCTCATTGGCCCGCTGCGCGCCCACGGCGCCACCGATCACGCCGCCGATGACGGCGCCCTTGGTGCCGCCACCCAGGACGCGGCCAACCACCGCACCCGCCGCCGCGCCGGCGCCGACCTTGGCGACGTCGCCGACGTTGGTGCCCCGGTCGCGGAGCTCGGTGGCGAGACCCGTCACGTTCCCGTTCAGGTCATAGGTGGTGCCGTTGATCTCCACGCTCGACGCCGCGAGCGTGAGCGTCCCGGTGTTGTCGCTCTTGTTCTCCGACTCGCGGATCGACGTGATGGTAAGGTTCACGGCCGAGCCCGCGGGGATCACGACGCGCCCCGACGCATCCTTCACGTCGCTCGCGACGCGCGCGGCAACGGTCTGCCCCTGCTTGTGCGTACTTGACGAAATCTCGGTCGTCACGGTGGCGTTCACCTCGGTCCCGGCCGGGAGCGACCGGGCCGTCGTAGCCGGCCGTGAGGGAGCCGGTGCAGGCGCGGACGTCGTGGGCCGCGAGGTGCTCGGCGCGGGCGCCGGAGCGGTATCCGCCGGGGCGTCGTTCAGCGCCACGCTGGAATCCGCCGGCGCCAACTGCAGATCCCGGTTCAGGCTATCGGCCGTGGCCGCATCCTGCCCGTCGCCGTCGCCGCACGCCGCAGCCAGGGCCAGACCGAACAGTGCCAGCAACTTTCTCGACATCGGCTTTCCTCCTCGGGGTTGTGAGCTTGCTCCGACTTCCGTGTCCTTCGACATTCCAGTCACCATGCGTGAGCTGCGCGCCCTCCTGCCCTATCTCCGGCCCTATCGCCGTGCGCTCGGAGCCGGGCTCGCGCTCGTCATCATCTCCAACGCCTTCACCACGCTCGCACCGAGGTTCGTGCAGCGCGGCATCGACGCCCTCGATGCGGGGGCGCCCTTTGCCGAGGTCCGGGCCGCCGTGCTGCTCCTCCTCGGGACCGCGGCGCTCGGCGGGATCGCCCGCTACGGCATGCGCGACCTCCTGAACGGCGCCAGCCGCCGCGTGGAGTACGATCTGCGCAACCGTCTGTACGCCTATATACAGGAGTTATCCCCGGAATTCTATGACCGGTTCACGACCGGGGATGTGATGGCGCGCACAACCAACGATCTCCTGGCCGTCCGGATGGTGGCGGGCCCCGCCCTCATGTACCTCGTGGATACGATCGTCCGGTCCCTGATCGTGATCCCGATCATGATCCACATCAGCCCGGTCCTCTCCCTGGTGTCCCTGGCGCCGCTCATCGTCCTCCCGGTCGCCATGACCGTCTTCGGCGTGGCCATCCACCGGCGGAGCGAGGCCATCCAGGCGCAATTCGCTGCACTCACCACGCACGCCCACGAGAACCTCTCGGGCGTCCGCATCGTTCGTGCCTACGGGCAGGAACGCGCGGAGGAGGCGCATTTCCGGCACCTCAACGAGGACTACGCCCGGCGCAACCTCGCGCTGGCGCGTGTCCAGGGGATGTTCCACCCCCTCCTCGCCCTCCTCGGTGGACTCGGTGGCGTTGCACTCCTGTACGTCGGCGGAAGCCTCGTCGTTGCGGAACGCGTGACCGTCGGCGAGTTCGTGGCGTTCGGAGTCTACCTGGCCACCCTCGTCTGGCCGATGATCGCCCTCGGCTGGGTGGTCAATCTCGTGCAGCGGGGCGCGGCCTCGATGGGCCGTATCAACGAGATCCTGGCGCAGGAGCCGGCGATCCGTTCGCCATCCACGCCTCGGCGCCTCCCCCCGCCGCGAGGGGGCCGGGCCATCGCCTTCGAGGACGTGTGGTTCCGGTATCCGAACGCGCCGGGTCGCGGCTGGGTGCTCCAGGAGGTCTCGTTCGAGGTGCCCGCGGGGTCCGCGCTCGCCCTCGTGGGAGCCACCGGCGCGGGCAAGAGCACGCTGGTCGAGCTCCTGGTGCGCGCCTACGACCCCGACCGCGGCGCGATCCGGATCGACGGCATCGACATTCGCGAGCTCTCCCTCGACGAGCTGCGTGCCGCGATCGGCTTCGTGCCGCAGGAGACCTTCCTCTTCAGCGCCACGGTCCGCGAGAACATCCTGCTCGGCGGCCCGGACGACGGGCGGCTGGAGCGGGCGGCGGAGACGGCGCAGTTCTCGGAGGCACTCCCGAGTCTCCCGGGCGGGTACGACACCCTGCTCGGCGAGCGCGGCGTCAACCTCTCCGGCGGCCAGAAGCAGCGCGCGGCGATCGCTCGCGCCCTGGCACGGGAGCCGCCCATCTTCGTCCTCGACGATGCCCTGAGCGCCGTGGACGCGCAGACCGAGGCGCGGATCCTCGGCGCGCTCCGTGGGGCGCTCACGGGGCGGACGAGCGTGATCGTGTCGCACCGGCTCGCCGCGGTGCGCGCGGCCGACCTGATCCTGGTGCTGGAGGAGGGACGGATCGTGGAGCGTGGGACCCACCAGGCGCTGTATGCCGCCGGGGGGCGCTACTGGGAACTGCTCCGGCGCCAGGAGCTGGAAGAGGAGATCGAGTCGGCGGAGATCAGATCCGCTCCCTGAGGAACTCGGGCGTCAGGTCCGAGAGCCAGCCGGCGAGCCGCGTGAACTGGCCCGTCACCATGAGCACGCCCACCAGTAGGAGCAGAACGCCGCTCGCCACCTTCACCACGCCGAGGTGGCGGCGGAAGCCGGAGAACCACGTGAGGAAACGATCGAGCGCGAAGGCGGCGAGGAGGAAGGGGATGGCCAGGCCCGCGGAGTAGGCGCCGAGCAGCGCCATCCCCCGCGTGAAATCGGCTTCCGTGGCGGCGAGCCCCAGGATCGCTCCGAGGATCGGACCGATGCAGGGCACCCACCCCGCCGCGAACGCCATTCCCACGAGCGACGACCCGAGGTACCCCACCGGTTTGTCCTCCACCTGCAGGCGCTGCTCCCGCTGCAGGAAATCGAGCTTGAGAATACCGACCATCCAGAGCCCGAAGATGATGATCAGGATTCCGCCGATCCGCTCGATGAGAAGCTGCTGCGACTTGAGGGCGGCACCGAGCGCCGAGGCGCCGGCGCCGAGGGCGAGGAAGACGAGCGTAAAGCCGAGCACGAAGAAGAGCGCGTGCGCCACCGTCACCCGCCGGCGGTTGACGGCATCCTCCGGCATCATCCCGGTAAGGAACGCAATGTACGAGGGGACGAGCGGGAGGACGCATGGCGAGAGAAAGCTCAGGAGCCCGGCGGCAAAGGCCACGAAGACCCCGAGGGAGACACTGTCGCTCACGTCTCGAATCCTCCCAGCTCGCGTTGCAGGCACGACCTGCAGGTGCCGAAGATCTCCACCCGGTGGCGCACGTGCCGGAAGGCGTGCTCGTCGGCGATCACCGGGAGCATCCGCTCGAGGCGTTCGTTCGCGAATTCGACGACCCGGCCGCAGCGGAGGCAGACGAGGTGCTCGTGGGCGTCCGGCCCCCCCGCCGGCTCGAAGCGCCGGAACCCCTCGCCGAACTCGTGGCTCCGGACGAGTCCGGCCCGCACCAGGAGGTCGAGGGTGCGATAGACCGTGGCCGTTCCCACCCGCTCGCCACGGGCCCCCAGCCGCCGCGCGAGCTCGGCGGCAGGCACGTGGTCCTCGGAGGCGAAGACCATCTCCGCGATCAGATCCCGCTGTCGCGTGACCGGGAGCCGCTGATCCCGGAGCCAGCGGCGGAACCGCCCGAGCAGCTGCTGCCGCTCCTCCCTATCGAGCGGGGGCATCGGCCGAAGCCGGGAACCAGTCGGTCACCTCGATCTGCACAGGGGGCATCTCGTCGTCGGTCCGCTGATGCACCTCATGCAGCAGCGCCGGGAGGCCTTCCAGCGGGCCGCTCCCGACTTCCTCGACGGACGCCTCGAACTTTCCCCGCTCCTTCCCCTTGATCTGCAGCATGTAGCGCGCAGTGTAGATGCGCCGCCGCTCCCCTTCGACCCCTTCGATGCACGTGAGCACCGCCGTGCCCCACTCGCGCTGGTCCTGCCTGAGCGGCGGGAAGACCCACAACCCGTCGATCACGCCCGGGGGCACCGTCTCGGCGACCCGCTGGGCGAGTCGCTCCCAGCCCGGCCCGCGGCCCGGCTCCATCAGCGCGGCACCGCCGCGCCCCGCTCCAGATAGAAGCGAAGCACGTGCATGAAGTCCTGCGCATTGGTCACGACCCCGTAGGCCTGGTGGGTGCCGCGATCCTTCAGCTTGTTGACCACGAATTCGGTCTGGTCCACGCAGATGGTCATGAGCGGCTCGGGCGCGCCGCGCCGCGTATGGAAGGCCGGCAGCATGTTCCCGACCGCGATGGCGTGCAGCGCCGTCGCGATGAACACGGCCCCCGTGGCGAGCACCGTATGCTCCCGCATGGCGTCCTGCGCCTCGAGAACGTCGGTGATCACGCCCGGGAGGGGGCCATCGTCGCGGATCGAGCCGGAGAGCACGTACGGGATCCGGTGCGTGACGAGCGAGTGCATGATGCCGCTCGAGATCATCCCGGATTCGACGCCCTTCTCGATCGAGCCCGCCGCGCGGACCCTGTTGATCGCGCGCATGTGGAGACCGTGGCCCCCCTCGGTTGGCAGGCCCGTATTCGTCATGCCCAGTGTGGTCCCGAAGATGGCGGCCTCGATATCGTGCACCGCCACGGCGTTCCCGATCAGCACCGCCTGGACGAAGCCGTTTGCGATGAACCACTCGAAATCGGTGCGGGCCCGCGAGTGCACGAGCGCCGGGCCCGCCACCCAGACGAGATATCCTCCGCGCGACTTCTCCTCCAGGAGCCGTGCCGCGAGCTCCTCGTAGTTGACGGGGCGCTCGCGACTCACCTCGGTGGACATGAAGCGGAATTCGTTGGCGCCCACCGACCCGCCGAGAAACCCCGCCGAATGGACGACGATGCCCTCCGTGCCGTCTTCCGCCTCGCCCATGGCGATCAGATCGCCCTTCTTGAGGCGCCGCGCCTCGATGGTCTCGAGCCCCTCCGGCCGGCGCACGATGACGCAGTCCATCCGCGGCCGGCTGGGCGCCAGCCACTTCCCTCCCACATGGACGTAGGTCGGGAGATTGGAGGTGGCGAAGAACCCCTCCGGCAGGACGCCATCCGCCGGGAGGGGCTCGAACCGGGCCTCGGGCGCCCCCGCAAAGGGGGCGCGGGAGAAGTCGGGCAGCGTGGAGGAGTGGCTCATAGAGGCGTGGAATGTATTCCGGAGGGCCCGTCGGTGGCAGGTGCGCCGGCCCGCGCTACAGCATCGAAACGGGGTCGCGGTCAATGACGATCGCGGGCTCGCGGTGACGGCCCGCAAGCCGCCGCGCGCCCTGCCGCACGAGCAGTCCGAGATCCCGTGGGGGGCCGCGGAGCACCGCGTGCCAGCGCCACCGCTCCTTGATCCTCGCCACCGGGCAGGGAGCGGGGCCGAGCACCGTCACCGGCAGGTCGTCGCGGGCGATGATCCGCTGGAACCAGTCGGCGAGACGGGCCGCCGTGGCGCCCACCTCGATCTCGTCGAGCCCGCTCACCACGAGGTTCACCAGCGCGACTACCGGCGGCGCCGGCGGGCTCTGCCGGAGCGCCAGCTCGGCGGCGAGGAAGCCGGCGGTATCGTGCCGTGCCGCATGGACGAGCGCGTGATGCCCGGGACAGCGCGTCTGCACGAGCACGCGGCCGCCGCGCGGGCCCCGTCCCGCGCGTCCCCCGACCTGCGCCAGCAGCTGAAAGGTCCGCTCCGCCGCGCGGAAATCGGGAAGGCTGAGTCCGGTGTCGGCGTCCACGACGCCCACGAGCGTCACGTTCGGGAAATCGAGTCCCTTCGCGATCATCTGCGTCCCGATCAGGATATCCACATCGCGACGCTCGACGGCCTCCAGGATGCGCTGGTGCGACCACTTCGTGCTGGTGGTGTCGAGGTCCATGCGGCCGATGCGCGCCTCGGGAAAGCGCTCGGCGACGAGCCGCTCGAGCTGCTGGGTCCCGATGCCGCGCATCCGCTGCACCGCGCCACCGCAGTCGGCGCACCGGTCGGGCACCGGCTCTTCGTGGCCGCAATAGTGGCAGCGGAGCCCCGCAGGCATCTGGTGGACGGTGAGGGACACCGTACAGTTGGGACAGTGGCGCACGGAGCCGCAATCGGGGCACTGGAGAAAGGCGGCAAAGCCGCGCCGGTTGAGGAGGAGCATCACCTGCTCCCCCTTGGCGAGCGCGTCGCCGATGGCCGCGTCGAGCGCGACCGACCACGCGACGGGCCCCGTCCCCGGCACGAGGGGCGCCGAGCGGAGATCCACCAGCTCGACCGGGGGGAGCGGGCGTGCCTCGATCCGGTCGGGAAGGTCGAGGCGGCGGAGATAGGCGGGATCGTCGGTCGGGAGGACGGTGCGCGCCGAGGTTTCCAGCGATGGCGTCGCGCTGCCCAGGAGGAGCCGGGCGCCCTCGATGCGGGCGCGCACGCCCGCCACCTCCCGCGCGTGGTAGCGTGGCGCCTCCCCGTTCTTGTACGTCGCCTCGTGCTCCTCGTCGATCACGATGAGTCCGAGCTTGCGAGTCGGGGCGAAGACGGCGCTGCGCGCCCCGACGACGAC
>DASTYH010000137.1:0-6128 GCA_035765075.1 Gemmatimonadales bacterium | reverse complement strand
CCTGCACTGGAACTTCTTCTGGGTCTACGGGCCACAAAAATCACTCAATGGGTGAAACTGCGAGCCGGCACGCCGGCTCAGGAACATCGCCGTAATGTAGCAAGGATGGGGCCGGAATGACAGCATGATTGCGGGGTTTCTTCGGTCCTAGACGCTTCCTGCCTCGCCGAAGCCCTCGAGCCCGATCCGGTATCCATGGGTCCGGAGCAGCCGGGCATGGGGCTCGATCCCGCTCCCTCCCGCCACCGGCACCGCGCCGGGGGGTAGTCGGAGGGGAAGCTCGCCCAGTTGCGAGAGTTGCCGCCGGACAAGGGCGGGATCGCTCGCGCTCACCGCCACCGCGGCAGGCCGGATCCGCCACGCCGCCTCGGCTAGCTCGGGGACAGGGAGGTCCGGACCCAGGTAGGTCACCCGCCATCCGCGCTCGTGCACCTCCGCAAGCGCCGCGAGCACTCCCCACTCGTGTCGCTCCCCCGCCAGGCAGGCGGCGAGCACCAGCGGCCCCTTCCCTCCCCGGAGACCGGTCCTGAGCGCGTGCACCACGACTTCGCTCGCCAGGTGGCCGGCGGCGATCGGCAGGCGGCCGAGCGCCCAGAGGTCCCCGATGTCGCGGGCGAGGGGAAGCGCCACGAGCGTGGCGAACTCCCCCAGACTCCTGAGGGCGAGCTGCTGGGCGACGAGCGCCTCGAGCCGATCCCGATCGAACGCCTTCACCGCGTCGAGCAGCGCGGCGTGCGGTGCGCTCGACGGGTCCCGCCCCTCCGCGCGCGCCACGACCGCCTCCACCGGCTCCTCGACGAGGTCTCCGATGCGCGCGCCTCCCGCGATCAATCGCGCGTAGGCCCGGAGCAGCGCCACCTGTTCCGCGCTGTACGCGCGGTAGCCGTTCGCCTGGCGGACCGGCCGCACCGCGGCGTAGCGGCGCTCCCAGACGCGGAGGCGGGAGGGCTGGAGCCCCGTGAGCTCGGCAACTTCGTGAATTTCGTAGGTTCGCTCGGGCATGCTGTCCAATGATAACGCCCGAAACGCTGGACGCCGATCCCGGCCTGCGATCGCCCCGCATTCCGGCTAGATTGCGAGTCCCGTTTGCGCCTTCAAGGAGCGTTTCCGCCGATGCCTGCTGCGCCCGCCCGGACCCCAGCCGCACGAAAGCCGACCGACATGCCGCACGAGCTCGCCTGGCGCAGCATCAACACGATCAGGGCGCTGTCCATGGACGCCGTCGAGGCGGCGAATTCGGGACATCCGGGCACGCCCATGGCGCTCGCACCTGCGGCGTACGTCCTCTGGCACCGGTTTCTCCGGCACAACCCCGGGAATCCGCACTGGCACGACCGCGACCGTTTCGTCCTCTCGTGCGGCCATGCCTCGATGCTCCTCTACTCGCTCCTCCACCTGACCGGATACGATCTCCCGCTCGACGAGCTGCGGAATTTCCGCCAGTGGGATTCCAGGACACCCGGCCATCCGGAACGGGGACATACCCCCGGTATCGAGACCACCACCGGCCCGCTGGGCCAGGGCTTCGGGAACGCCGTCGGCATGGCGATCGCCGAGCGGATTCTCGCCGACCATTACAACCGTGACGGGTTCGGGATCGTCGATCATTCGGTTTGGGGCTTCTGCAGCGACGGCGACCTCATGGAAGGGGTGGCGAGCGAGGCAGCCAGTCTCGCGGGCCATCTCCGGCTCGGCCGGCTCTGCATGATCTACGACGACAACCACATCACGATCGACGGGGACACCGCACTCGCCTTCAGCGAGGACGTGGGTCGGCGCTTCGAGGCGTACGGCTGGCACGTGCAGCACGTGGGCGACGGAAACGACCTCGACGCGATCCACCTGGCGCTCGAGGCGGCGCGCCGGGAGACCTCCCGCCCTTCGCTCATCGTGCTCCGCACCATCATCGGCAACCCGGCACCGACGAAGAGCAACACCGCGGCTGCGCACGGCTCGCCGCTCGGCAAGGAGGAAGTCCGCCGGACGAAGGAGATCATGGGCTGGCCGCAGGAGCCCTTCCACATTCCCGCGGACGCCCTGGAACACTGGCGCGAGGCGGTTCCCGCCGGGGAGCGGCGCGAAGCCGAGTGGAACGCGCTCTTCGATCGGTACGCCGCCGCGCATCCCGAGCTCGCGGCCGAGTACCGTCGGGCCATGGCGGGGGAGCTCCCCGAGGGATGGGAAGCGAAGCTCCCGACCTTCAAGCATGCGGACGGCGCCATCGCCACGCGCCAGGCCTCCGCAAAGACGCTGAAGGCGCTGCTCGGCGCGGTGCCGAACCTCGTCGGCGGCTCCGCCGATCTCGCCGAGAGCACGGGTACCGCCATCGAGGGCGTGAGCGTCTTCTCCCCCGTCGGGAGCGGCCGGCTCTTCCACTGGGGAATCCGCGAGCACGCCATGACGGCGGCCATGAACGGCATGGCGGCGCACGGGGGTGTCAGGCCCTTCGGCAGCACCTTCCTCGCCTTTACCGACTACGCCAAGCCCTCGATCCGGCTGGCGGCCATCATGAAGCTGCCGATCATCTTCATCGGCACGCACGATTCGATCGGCCTGGGCGAGGACGGACCGACCCACCAGCCGATCGAGCACCTCGCCATGCTCCGCGCCATCCCCCGCGTCTCGGTCTTCCGGCCGGCGGACGCCAACGAGACCGTCGAGGCGTGGAAGGCGGCGGTCTCCCGGCAGGACGGACCGACGGTGCTCGTGCTCACGCGGCAGAAACTCCCGGTCCTCGACCGGGAGAAGGTCGCTGCGGCCCACGGCACCCGCCGCGGGGCGTACATCCTCCATGAGCCGGAGGGTGGACCGCAGGCAATACTGATCGCCACCGGGAGCGAGGTGACGGTGGCGCTCGCCGCGGCGGAGCTGCTTGCCGGCGACGGGATTCGTGCCCGGGTGGTGAGCATGCCGTCGTGGGATGTCTTCGATCGCCAGGACCGGGCCTACCGGGACGAGGTCCTGCCCCCCGCGATCCGGGCGCGCGTGGGGATCGAGGCGGCGAGTCCGTTCGGATGGCTCAAGTGGATCACCGAGGACGGTGAGATGCTGGCGATCGACCAGTTCGGCGCATCGGCGCCGGCCGAGATCATCTACAAGGAATTCAACCTGACGCCCGACGCCGCCGCGGCAGCGGTCCGGCGGGCGCTTGCGAGGACCGCATGAGCAATCCCCTCGTCCGCCTCGGCGAGCTCGGCCAGAGCCCCTGGTACGATTACATCACCCGTGACCTCGTGACCGGCGGGGCGCTGGCGCGCCTCATCGCGGAGGACGGCCTCCGGGGGATGACATCGAACCCGACGATCTTCGAGAAGGCCGTCTCCGGAAGCCATCTCTACGACGACGACCTCCGCCGCCTGGCGGACGAGGGGAAGGGCCCGGCCGAGATCTTCGACGCCTTTGCGGACGAGGACATCCGCGCGGCATGCGATCTCTTCGCCCCGCTGTACGAGCGCGAGGGAAACGGGGACGGGACGGTGTCGGTGGAGGTGGCCCCCACCCTGGCGGATGACGGCGATGCGACACTTGCCGAGGCGCAACGGATCTGGAAGCTCGTCGGTCGGCCGAACGTCCTGGTGAAGATCCCGGGCACGAAGGCGGGACTTCCCGCCATCGAGCGGGCGACGGCGGCTGGGGTGAGCGTCAACATCACGCTCCTCTTCTCGGTCGAGCGCTACCGCGAAGTCATCGAGGCCTATCTCCGCGGACTCGAGCAGCGCGTCGAGCGGGGAGAATCGCTTGCCGGGATCAACTCGGTGGCGAGCTTCTTCGTGAGCCGGGTGGATACCAAGATCGATCCCCTGCTCGACCGGATGGGAGACCCGCACGGCATTCGCGGTCGAGCGGCGATCGCCAACGCCTGCAAGGCCTACGAGCTCTTCGAGGAGACGATGGCGGGGGCGCGGTGGCGCAAGCTTGCCGCGGCGGGCGCGCGGCTCCAGCGCCCGCTCTGGGCCTCGACCAGCACGAAGGATCCGAAGTATCCCGACACGTACTACGTGGAGGCGCTCGTCGCGCCGTACACCGTGAACACGCTCCCGCCCGATACCTTCGACGCGTATCGCGATCACGGCAACCCCGTGGTGCGGATCCGCGAGGGGATGGAGCGCGCCGACCGCGACCTTGCCGCCCTCGCCGACTCGGGGATCGACCTCGCGCAGATGACGCGGGAGCTGGAGGAGGAGGGCGTGAAGAAGTTCGCGGCGTCCTACGAGCAGCTGCTGGCGGGAATCGAGGCCAAGGCGGGGGCCCTCGTCGCTCGGGGCTGAGGGCCCGTGACACCGGCATGCTCCGCCCCGTCACCAGCGTGACGGGGGACGCGACCGTGGCTAGTCTGGTTGCGTCATCGGAACGGGGGGTGCAAAGGGAAGCCCTTCCCGCTTCGTGATGTAGATCGAGGTGATCAGGTCGCCGGTGACGTTGGGGACCGTCCGGGACATGTCCAGGATGCGGTCCACGCCGAGCACGAGCGCGATCCCCTCCCCCGGCACGCCCACCATCCCGAGCACCATCACCAGCAGCGGAATCGAGCCGCTCGGCACCCCGGCCACGCCGACGGCCGTGATCACCGACATGATGATCACGATGAGCTGCGTGCCGAGGCTCAGGTGGATGCCGAAGACCTGGGCCAGGAAGAGCACCGTCATCCCCTCGAAGAGCGCTGTGCCGTTCATGTTCATCGTGGCGCCGAGGGGGAGGACAAAGCCCGCCACCTCCTTCGGGACGCCGAAGTTCTCCTGCGCCGTCCGGATCGTGGTCGGCAGCGTTGCGTTGGAGCTCGACGTCGAGAACGCGGTGATCATGAGCCCGCGGATCCGCCGGAGGAAATCGAGCGGCCGGATCCCCGCCACGACCCGCGCGATCGCGGGCAGGATGGCGAACTGGTGGATGGCGAGCCCGGCGAGGACCATCACGACGTAGAGGCCGAGCGAGCGGAGCACGTCGAAACCGAACTTCGCCGTCACGCCGAAGATGAGCCCCGCGACGCCGAACGGGGCGATCTTCATGGCGAAGTGGATCATCAGCATGACGGCGTCGCTGACTCCCTCCAGGAACCGGACCACCGGGGCCGCGCGCGCCGGCTCGATCATCGTGAGGGCGATGCCGAAGATGAGGGTGAAGAAGATGAGGCCCAGCATGTCGCCGCTGGCGGCCGCGGTCACCGGATTGCGCGGGACGATGTTGATGAACGTCTGGATGCCGAAGCGCGTCTCCTCGGAGGCCGTCACCTTCTCCCCCGCCTCCCCGGCATACTCGGCGAGGAGCTGCGCCCGGATTGCCGGATCGAGCGACTCGCCCGGCCGCACGATGTTGACGAGGATCAGGCCGAGGGTGACGGCCAGGGCGGTCGTGGCGAGGAAGAAGACCAGCGTCCGGACGCCGATCCGCCCGATCCGCCGTACGTCGCCCAGCGAGGCGACGCCCAGCGCGAGCGACGTGAAGACGAGCGGGACCACCACCATGAAGAGCATCCGGAGGAAGACCTGGCCGACGGTGTAGGCGATGTTGTCGGTGAACCAGGTCAGTCCCGCCGTATCCTTCCAGAGAATGTTCGACGTCACCCCGGCCACGGCGCCGATGAGGAGGCCGATCATGATCTTGGTATGCAGGGGCATGCGGCGGCGCGTTTCGGCGTGCATCGGCGAGTGCTCCGGCGTCGAATGAGGGTCCAGCCAATGTAGCCGCCCCCGGGCGGATTTCTCCACCCGGGGCGCCTGCGTATCTTCCTCGGTCCGGTCGGCTTCCCCCTTCATCCAGACAGAGACTCGCGCATGTGGCGCTTTCTTCGCGGCATTTCGCTCACGAAGTGGATCCTGATAGCGATGGTGATCGGCGCGCTGGTCGGCTGGCTCTGGCCCGGGACCGGGGCGGCGCTCAAGCCGCTGAGCACGATCTTCCTCCGCATGATCAAGGTCATCATCGTGCCGCTGCTCTTCGGCACGCTGGTGGTGGGCATCGCCGGCCACGGGGACGACCTGAAGCGCGTCGGGCGGCTCGCCTGGAAGTCGATTCTCTACTTCGAGGTGATGACGACGATCGCGCTCTTCATCGGGCTCGCGGCAGTGCACCTCACGAAGCCGGGCGTCGGCGTGCAGCTCGCGGCGCCGGCGGACGCGGCGCAGCAGATC
>DASTYH010000136.1:0-4650 GCA_035765075.1 Gemmatimonadales bacterium | reverse complement strand
CGGTCATGATGAAGGCGTAGACCAGCGCGCCAAGAAGGAGGAGCGGCGGACGCCGCCGTTCCGCCGCCGCGCGCGCGAGGAAAAAGAGGATCCCGCCCAGCAGCAGTGCCCCCAGATGGTGCGCGCTCGGCGTCGTCCCGTAGGTCATGTCCAGGGAATCGGCGCCGGCGAGGGTGCGGAGGAGGCCGAACGCGGAGAGGTCGAACACGGTGAAGGGCGCGAGGTACGCGCCGAGGTTCCCGGTGAGCGGCGGCTTCAGGAAGACCGGCGCGAGCTGCGCAGCGGTGAGCGCGAGCCAGCCGCCGATGGCCAGTCGCCGCTCGGTATCGGTCCACGGCGCGGCGCGAGCCACCAGGAGGAGGAGCCAGGGGCTCAGGAAGGTGAGGGCAAACACCGGCAGCGACCAGGGATCGGTCTCCTGGCCGAGATTCACCAGCCAGGTGATCCCCGACCAGAGGAGCACGGCGAGAAACGCGAGGTCGATCCGGTCGAGCGGCCGCACGAGGCGCTGCGCACCGTGCGCTGCCACGAACCAGAGCAGCGCGAGGAGATAGGCGGCAAAGCCGGCCTGCCGTGACGGAAGACAGGCGGCGAGGACCGGGAGAAGGATGAGCAGGCGGGGCCGGCCGACGATGAAAGCCGCGGCGGCCGCCGCGACCAGGATCGCGAGCGCGAGCCAGGTCGGCATCATCGCGGCGTGAATGTCCGGATACATCGCGACGCCGACAACCACCGCGGGGAGCGCGAGCAGCCACGCTGCGCGACCCCACCCCGCGATCACGACGCTTCCCCCCGGAGCGCCGGACGCCGGCCACGACCCTCGATGCCGTTGTAGCCGAAAGCGACCTCCGCCTCGGCGAGACCGGCCTCCTCGAACCAGGCGCGCACCGTCTCGATATCCTGCGGCTCATCGTAGGCGGGCGCCAGCATGTCGAAGGTGTCGAGCACCGCCCATTCGCGCATCTGGTCGTCGCTCAGGTCGTACATCCCGTGGTAGCTGCCGATGAGCAGCATCCAGTTGAGCCGCCGCCCGAGCTTCGGAATGCGCCCGATCTGCCGCGCGAGCGGCCACATCCCGCGCACGTACGCCGATGTCATCCGGTACAGCCGGTCGGGTCGGATGCGCCGGGTGAGCGGCCGGACCCAGTACCGGGTATTGAAGAGCCGGCGGATCCCGCGCGGGCGGCGGTAGATATCGATGGCGAGGTGGCCGCCGGGGCGCAGGTACCGCGGAAGCGTGAGGAAGCTTCGCTTCACGTCCGGCGTGTGCTGCAGCACGCCGATGCAGACCACCCGATCGAACGAGGCGGGCCGGAGCGGCATCCGGTACAGATCGCCCTGGACGATCAGCACGTTCGGACGCCGGCCGTTCGAGGCGGCATTCGCGTCGACCGCCGTGCTGTACTCGAGCGAGACGACCGTTGCCCCGGTGGCGGCAATGATCTCGGTGAATCGCCCCGACCCGCTGCCCACCTCGAGCACGTGCTCGCCCGTGAGCGATCGCGGCCACCGTGTCTGGGCAAAGAACCTCGTCTCCGAAATGCGCGTGCCGTTGGCGCTGTCGTATTGGGTGCGGGCGTGCGTATTCCACTGCAGGCCGAACCCGGAGGCGTAATTGGCCGCCGGCACGAACCGCGGGATCCCGCCGCGAACGGGATACGCGGAGGCGCACGCCGCGCACCGAAGCTCCCCCTCCAGCACCGCGTCACCCTCCGCCTCCGTCACGCTGTCGAGCCCGAGGTCGCCGAGGCACTCGGGGCAGGCCAGGAGTGGCAGATGGTGGCGCTGCACCTCAGGCCTCCTGCTCGACGGCCTTGGAGCCCCTGAGCCACGCCTCCAGGACATAGAGCGCCAGCAGCTGACGGGTTCGCGGCGCGCCCCGATCCCTCACGTCGCGGATCAGCGAGCGGACCCCGTCGCGGGACAGGTAATCCATGGCGCGCGCCTCAGGTCCCGTGAGCCACGTCTCGGCATCGCCCTGGAGCCACTCGGAGAACCACCGGTCGATGGGCGTCGCAAACCCGAGCTTCCGGCCGGTCCGGGCCTTGATCCCGGTGAGATCACTCCTGATGGACTCGGGCAGCACCGGTGCCACGGCACGCCGGTAGAGCCATTTCCTTTCGCCCAGCGCCGACACCTTGTACCGCCCCGGCATGCGCTCGAGCAGGGCGAAGTATTCGAGGTCGAGGAACGGGACCCTGAGCTCGACCGATTCGGCCATCGACATGTGGTCTGCCACGATGAGGAGATCGTCGGCCAGGGAGAGCCGGGCATCGGCGGTGAGGAGCCGGTTGAGCGAGTCGCCGGCGTGATTCGCGGGGAGCGCGCGTCGCACCGGCTCCGTGAGCTCGTCCGAATCCACCGCATGCCCGGTCAGCGCCAGCGCTTCCCGCGGCGAGAAGACCGCGAGGATCTCCGTGAATCGGCGGGCCTCCTCGGGCTCGGCGGCGAGCCGCGCCACACGGCGCACCCGATCGCTGGACGCGAGCCGTTCGGGAATCCGCCGGAGCAGCGGAGCCAGGAATCGCGCCAGCGGGTAGTAGCGCTCGCCCGCATGGCGTGGATAGCCGCCGAGCGGCTCGTCCGCCCCCTGCCCCGACAGCACCACCTTGTGGGTCTTCCGCACCTCGGCGCAGAGGAGGCCCACGAGGAGCACGCCCGAGTTGGCGATCGGCTCTCCCAGCCGTGCCGCGTGCGCCGGCCAGCGGGCCCGGTAGGCCGCGTCCTCCACGCGCACCTCGGTCAGCGGCACGCCGAGCGCCGCGGCGGCCCGCCGCGCGTGCTCGAGCTCGCCTCCGCCCGGCTCGCTGGCGAAGCCGATCCCGAACGCCGCCGGCGCCTCCGGGAGTGCATCGCGCATGAAGCGGGTGACGACGGTGGAATCCACGCCGCCGGAGAGGAGCGAGCCCACGGCCACATCGGCCATGAGCTGGCGCTCGACGGCGGCGCGGAGACCATCCCGGAGCGCCTCCTCCCACTCTCCCTCCGTCACGGGCGTGACGGCGGGGGCGACCTTCGTCTCATAGCGGCGGAACACCGGCATCGTGGCGGGCAGGTCCGCCAGGGAAAAGCGGCAGACCGTGGACGGCGGCAGCTTCCAGGCGTTGGGATAGAAGGTTCCGGGCGAGGGAACGAAGCGATATACGAGAAACTCGTCGAATGCCGCCGGCCGGAGCTCGTCACCCACGAGGCCCGCGTCGCGGGCCGCGGAGAGCTCGCTGGCGAACCACCAGAGTCCCCGGGACTGGCCGACATAGAGCGGCTTGACCCCGATCGGGTCGCGTGCGAGCCAGAGCTCCCCCGCCCCGTTCCGTCCGTCGAAGAGCGCAAAGGCGAAGATCCCGTTCAATCGCTCGAGGAGCTCCGGCCCCCACTCCTCCCACCCGTGCACGAGGCCCTCGGTGTCCGCCGCCGTCCGGAACACATGGCCCCGCTGCTCGAGCTCGCGCCGCACCTCGCGGTGATTGTAGATCTCGCCGTTATAGCTCACCCAGACCCGGCCATCCTCGTTGCTCATCGGCTGGTGGCCGCAGGCCAGGTCGACGATGCTGAGCCGCCGGTGCGCGAGGCCAAGGGAGCGACCCCGCTCGAAGTGCACGCCGGTGCCGTCGGGCCCCCGATGCGCGACCGCCGCCGACAAGCGCTCGAGCATGCCGGTCACGTCGCGCGCCGCATCCCTCGCGATCACTCCCGCGATGCCGCACATCTCAGTCCGCCTCCGCGCCGCCGAGGAGTGCACGGACCGCCGCCGCCACCCGGACTGCGGCATCGCCCCGTCCGTATGCGTGGCGGTCCCACGCCCGTGACGCGCCGAGCCGCTCGGCGACTGCCGCTCCGAGCGAGGCGGCGTCTTCCGGCGGCTGCAGCCGGTTGGCGCCAAGGGCGAGCGTCTCCGTCCACTCGGTCTCGCCGCGCATCGTGAGGCACGGGACGCCGAGCCAGTACGCCTCCCGCTGGACACCGCCCGAGTCGGTGATCACGAGCCGGGCACCCGCCGTGAAGGCGAGACTCTCGAGGTAGCCGACCGCGGGTATGATGGTGAGACCGCCGCGGCTCGAGAGATCGCTCCCGCTCGCCTCGAGCGCCGCGCGCGTGCGCGGGTGCATGGCGAGAACGACGGGAAGCGGGAGCGCCGCCATGGCATCGAGCAGGGCGCCGAGGACGCGCGGCCGGTCGGTGAGCTCGGCGCGGTGCAGCGTCGCAAAGGCGTAGCCGCCCTCACCGGGCGCATTCGGCACTTGCACGGCGGGCAGTGTGGGCAGCTGGCCGCGGAGCACGTCGAAGGCCACGTCGCCGGTTTCCACCACCACCGCATCGGGGTGCTCGGCGCGCATCCGCTCGGTGGCCGCGGCGGAGGGGGTGCAGAGGAGCGTCCCCACCGCATCCACCGCGCGCCGGTTGATCTCCTCGGCCATGAGCGAGTCGGCGGCCCGCAGGCCGGCCTCGACATGCACGACCGGAATCCGGAGCTTCGCCGCGGCGAGCGCACAGCCGAGGGTGGAATTGGTATCGCCGATGACCACCGCCAGCCGCGGACGCAGCGCCTCGAACAGCGGCTCCGCCCGGGTGAGGATGCCCGCGGTCTGCGCCGCGTGGGACGCCGAGCCGACCTCGAGGCAATGGTCGGGAGCCGCCACGCCGAGCTGCGCA
>DASTYH010000135.1:0-4039 GCA_035765075.1 Gemmatimonadales bacterium | reverse complement strand
TCGCTCGAGACGGTGCGCACGCCGCACGATGCGGCGGAGTCGGTGGCGATCGTGGCGACGGCGCGGGCGACCGGAGCCCGCGCGGGGATCGCGACGGACCTGGGGCACGTGGACCCGCGGGTGGCGGAGCGGCTCGTCGGGCTCGACCTGCTGGTGCTCGAGTCGAACCACGACGAGGAGATGCTGCGCAACGGGCCGTACCCGTACCCGGTGCGGAAGCGGATCGCCGGGCCGCGGGGGCACCTGAGCAACGTGGCGGCGGGGGAGCTGGCGCGCCGCTGCGCGCACGGGGAGCTGCGGCACCTGGTGCTGGCGCACCTGAGCGAGAACTGCAACGAGCCGGCGCTGGCCGTGCGCGCGATGCGCGACGCGCTCGGGACGTCGCGCTTCCGCGGGGCGCTGCACGCCGCGCCGCAGCACGGCGTGGCCGGGCCGTTCGCGCCGCGCGCGGACCGGTGCGTGCCGGAGCGGCAGTTGAGTCTGTTCTGAGGGAAAGGGGAAAGGGGAAAGGGGAAAGGGGAAAGGATGGCTGGCGGTGAGGGGCGGGGATGGGGTGGTGGGGGGAGCGGCCGAGCGATGGCGAAGTTCGGGCGAAGAGACCGACCGTTCGGCCGGTTACCCACTCGAGGACTCGCATCGATGCCCGTGCACGACCATCGGGGGCTGGTCGTCTGGCAGCGGGGGATGGATCTCGTCGCGGAGAGCTGCCGGCTCGCGAGCCGTCTGCCGGCGTTCGAGCGCTACGGGCTCGCGAGTCAGCTGCGGCGGTCGGCGGTGTCGGTGCCGGCCAACATCGCCGAGGGAAACGGTCGGGCGCATCGGGGCGACTACCTGCGGCACCTCTCCATCGCCCGCGGGTCACTGCACGAGCTGAGCACCCTCATCGACATCGCCGAGCGGCTCGGCTACGCGTCCGCCGCCGAGCTCGCGGTCGCCCGCGACCTCCTGCGGCAGACCGTGCGGATGCTCACCGCACTGCAGCGCAGCCTGCGCACGTGAGCGGTCGAGGACCCGCCTCCGGTCTCACCCCTGCCCCGCCCCCGAACTCGCCGCCCCGTTTCCCCTATTCGCCGCCCCCTTTCCCCTTTCCCCTTTCCCTTTTCCCTCTATCTCAGCTCCCTCAGCGGAAACATCACCACCACCCCCGCCAGCACGAACATCCCCATCAGGAACCAGCGCGAGTCCCCCGACAGGAAGTAGCCCACGGCCCCGAACAGCGCCGCCGCCTCCGCCGGCGCCAGCGCGACGATCGACAGCGTGCGGCGGCGGGCCGCGTCCCGCTCGCGCCCCCACACGATCCGCAGCACCACCACCGCCGCGAGCGCCGCGCCGACGACGAGCGCGGGGAAGAACCCGAGGTCGAGGAAGAAGCCCGGGTTCGGTGCCGGCGCCGCCCCCGCGCCGTCGCGCACCCACCAAGCGACGCCGCCGAAGACGAGGACGCCGAGGATGATCGCGAAGCGGATCAGCGCGACGCGGAGGACGGCGCGGCGGTCGGCGCGGGGCGGGGGCGACGCCACGTCAGCGCCCTCCCGCCACCGCGCGCGGCGCCCCCTCCGGCGCCTCGTACACCGCGCGTCCGCCGAGGTACGTCGCCAGCACCCGCGTCCCCACGATGTCGCGCTCGGCCACCGTCATGATGTCGCGGTCGAGGACGACGAAGTCGGCCCACTTCCCGGGCGAGAGCGAGCCCGCGTCCGTCTCCATGAACGAGGCGTAGGCGGGCCAGATCGTCATGCTCTTCAGCGCCTCCTCGCGCGTCATCCGCTGCTCCGGGTGCCACCCGCCCGGCGGCCAGTCGTTCGCGTCCTGCCGCGACACGGCGGAGTGGAAGGAGAGCAGCGGGTTCACCGCCTCCACCGGAGAGTTCCGGCTGGCCCGTTAGCCGCGCCGCCACGATATCCCTCGAGCGAGACCTCGTTGTCCGCCCGCCGCATGAACTTAGCCGGCCCCAGCTCTCGCGCCAGCGGGACCACCCTGGGCGCGGCAGGGTTGGTGCGCAGCCACACTGCCACCGCCTTCGGGGCGTTCCGCCCGGCGCGCGTCGCGCTGTCCTCGACATGCAGCTCCACGTGGATCGCCCACCAGCCGAGCATCTCGCGGCGCTCCTCGAGCGTCGCCTTGGCCCACCCCTTCAGGAGTCCCTGTGACTCCTCCACGCGCTCCTCGATCACGTCCCACTGGCTCGACGCGTCCACCACATGCTGCGCGGCGATCCGCTCCTGCTGCTTCGCGTCCGATAGCGCGCGGAAGGTCGCGTTGAGGTCGGCCTCGAGCTCGCCGCGAAGCGTCTCGTCCGAGAGATCGAGCAGGCGCATGTTCCGCTTGAGCGTCTCATATTCCTTCTGGGCGGCATGCACGGCGCGCGCGGCCAACGCCTGCCGCTCCTTCGCGAGCTTCATCGTGTCGTCCTGCTCCGCGAGCATCTGCTGCAGGTGGTCGATGAAGCCCTCCGTCAGCCGCTCGGCCGCCACGAGGTCGCGAACGGTCTCGTCGACGATGTCGGCGCGTACGCGCCAGCGACGGCACCCCGCCTCGCGGGCCGCCTTCGAC
Source organism: Gemmatimonadales bacterium (assembly GCA_035765075.1). Classification (GTDB taxonomy): domain Bacteria; phylum Gemmatimonadota; class Gemmatimonadetes; order Gemmatimonadales; family GWC2-71-9; genus CAMLLJ01. The sequence continues at coordinate 1,486 of DASTYH010000135.1, read as the reverse complement.
TCCTCCGCCGAGTACGAGACGCCGTCCACGTTCGGGTGCGCGTAGACCAGGTGCCGCACGCCCGTCCTGGTCTTGCCGTTCGACCACGTGGAGTCGGCGCCGTAGCACTTGCCGCAGCGGGAGCAGTGCGGCAGGAGCACCCCGACGCGCGGCGCGGACCGCCGGGCAGCGCCCCGTCCCTCACGCAGCTCGCCGAGGCGCGCCTGAATGCGCGCGAAGAACTCGTCGGACCACACGGGCGCCCACTTGCACACCTCCTTCGGGATGCGCACGCGCGTCCGCAGACGTACCTCCGCGTCCGCATCCGCCGACTTCTGCTTCCTCCTACGCGGGATCGGGGCGCTACCGACCTTCCATACCGCTGGGACGCGCGCAAGATCGCCACCGAGATTCCACTCCGGCTCCGCGATCAGGGCACGGTTGGAGAGCATCTTCCGTAGCGTCTTCGGGTGCCAGCGCTTCTCGCGCGGCGTCGGCACGCCCCGCATCTCCAGCGCGCGGCACACTTGGAGGAGGTTCTTGCCAGCGAGCAAGCACTCGGCGGCCCACGTGAGGTGGGGGATCTCCTCGGGATTGTCGACCAACGTAGTGGTCAGGGTGGCTTCCTCGCCCGGCGCGACCTGCCTTCCGACCTGGTCGTGCTTCGCATCCGCGAGGATCCGCTGGCGGAGTGGGTCGAAGCGGGAGAACCCGAACGGCGCTGGCCCGCCCACCCACCAGCCCGCGATCGCGACATCCACCAGGCCGCGTTTGGTGTCGATCGAGAGATCCTCAAGGTACTTGCTCGCCATGTACCGCGTGACGTCCCCGAGGACGTGCTGAAAGAGAGGGTGCTCGATGCGCGGATTTTTCACCGAGTCAAGGTGCCAGTGGCACCTCGCCAGTTCACCCTCGACTTCGTGCCACTTCTGGAGGTCGGGCTTCATGTCATCGTCACAGAACCGGCCGAAGCGGTTGATGTCCCAGACGATGATGGTCCCCGGGGCTTTCCTAGTCTGCGAGTGCCGCCTGCAGAACTGGAGCAGCTCCTGGAAGTCGTCTCGGTCGTCGCTCTTGCCCGACCGGGCGTCTCCGGAGCCGATCCAGTGGTGCGGCTCACCGCGCGCCGCCACGATCTCCGCCCGTTGCTGCTCGAGCGAGCCAGTCTGCTCGAACTTCCCCGGCTTCGACTTCCGCAGGTATCCCACGATGGGCCGGAGCGGAAGCACTAGCCGCGCGGGTCCTAGGGTCTCAAGCGGCTTCGCCAGCACCGCCATCCTCCTCACCATACGCCCTCCTCGTCGCGCTGTACCAGGCCCGCAGGTAGGCGGCGAATCGCTCAGGGTGAGCAGTCTCTTCTCGCAGCCTGCGCCGATGCGCCGCCAACGCCCGCTCCCACATCGCGGGCGCCACCCACGGTGGCAGCGTCTGGCCTTCCCCAAGGAACCTGGCCGCCGTTAGGTCGACGTCCAGGGGCCGCCCTGTGGCGTCCTCGGCCGTATCCTCC